>JAGPIY010000025.1 GCA_018054715.1 Bacteroidaceae bacterium | reverse complement strand
AAAATTGCCCTACTCCTTTTTTCTTTTTGCCCTACAGCAAACCAGACAAACAAAAGCTTGTTTAGCTGTTAAGGAAAGCATCTATATAAGGTTTGTTCGAAGGGAATTCCGCAAAAAGTGCGGGAAGATTTTCGATGTGATAACCTAAAAGAGCTTGCGTTAATTGCTGAATGGTCACAGAAGGGACTTCTGAAGAGACAGAAGATGGCTGTATTGTTAGCTGCCCACTACACAAGGAATAAAGTCCGTTATTAGCAGGCAACACCTCATCCACCAATTGAAAACCAGTAGTAATATGAGGGAATCGTAAGGCAAACTGTGTCAATACGGTTTTTACGGCAGTAAGGCGAATCATGCCCAAGCCTTTATCGCTAGCAAGGTCGCCCGTGGGTTCCTTTATCACATACAGGTTCTTCCCTGAGCTCCTACTAATTCTCCTTAATAACTCCATACGTAATTCCGGCGAATCGGCAAAAATAGATAATACAGAATCCTGAGTCTTCGAATGATATACTAGCGCATAAGCCAATAAATTCGACTCTCCTTCTAAAGGAGATGATTCTTTTTTGCTAAGCACGTAAACTCTTCCATCATAAAGTAAAGTATCCACAAAAATCAAACGCCAAAAGTCTCTCGACTTAAGTATGGTAGTTTGAGACAAGGATTTCCGAGCAAATAAAGCTGAAAGGAGGGAAGCATTATGAAAGACAGATGAAAAATCATACTTTAGGTCGCCCTGCTTCAGTATCGTTTCCTGCGCAGAAGTCGAATTGTCGGTAGTAGAATTAAAATCGTTAGCAGAGAAGGATTCCTCCGAATAGTCGAAAACTCGAGTAAAACCAAACTTCTCATAATAGTTAAACAACGACTCGTTTGCCGGAATTAGAGCCGCATACTGAAACCCCTCGGGATGCTGTTGAAACTCATTCAGCGTACGTTTTATCAATTTTCCGGCAACTCCTTTTCCTCGATAGTCGGGATGCGTACAAATACCCGATAAATAGGCTAACGGAAAGGGGTGATTGTTTCTATTATTTTCACCCTGTTGCAGATACATCGGAAAAGCATGCAACATGCTAATTACATCGTTATTGCTAGTAGAAAACCGAATGTATTTCGAAGAGAGTATTTCAAAATACATATCACTCCACCAAGAAGAATCTTCCGAGAAACAAAGATCCCATAGATGCCTAAACTTTTTTAATTTTTCTTCTTTCATTTTTCTTGTGAATAAAAAAGAATAGAAGCAGATTCTCTAACTAAAAAAGAGAATTTGATTGAATTGATTTTAATTTAATTTATTGATTTATTCTAATTTCAATGAATACTTTTCGAGTAGAATAGCCGGACTATAAGAAAGCTTTGCTTTTCGCAACCCTTCCAATCCAAGATCCTCTTCCCTATTTATATACACATATTCTTCAGGCAACGATTGCACAAACTGTTGATTAATCATCGTATAAGCCCCTTCATACAAAGCATCGGCCTTTTCCACATGCACTCCAAAAGTGTAATGATTAATAGGAGCGCCCAAAGTGAAAGCAACAACTTCGCCATCCACTTTAAGAATTCCGCCACGCAAGTTTAATTCTTTAAAGTTATTCAAGGCATACAGCACCGATTGACGCTCCTCGCCTAAGCCGTTTGCTCCTTCCCCACATCCTCCCATGGCTTTGCACCAACGGCATTCCATGATCTTGCATTCCTCAATAAGAGAAGGAGTGATCGTATCGGCTGTGAAAGCCTCGAAAGTCCATTTCGGATACAGATTCTTAAACTTATTTACATGGTTACGTTTACTCTGCAAACGCTTTCCTTGTAAAGAAGCCAAGCTAGTGCGCAAATATATATAGTCGAACGAATCCCGATTACCTACAAATTCAGTATCTTCAGGTGCCAAACGCTGCAATAAAGGAAAATGTTGGCGACAAATACCTAACATACGAAATTCATACCCCCCAGCAATAGCCTCTTGATAAAGAAGATTCACCACACGGAACAGCTTCTCTTCGACCGCCAAACAAAGTATATGAGTACCGTCGTCAGTATACAAAGATTTTTCGGCCTCGCATCGGCGAGCCACAGGCATCATATAGTGGCAAACTCCTTTAATCCAGAACTTCAGTACTAAACAATCTTCTACAATGGCATACACCGTTTGATACTGAAAGCGCCAACTACAAAGATTAGAAAAAGAAAGATCACAGTTCATGCGATCGCTAAAAAGGGTAAAAGCTGAAATCGCCTCACGGTCTGCAAGGGTAATCTCTTTATAATGAATGGGGGATGATAGAGCCATAATTCTTTTGTTTAGGTTTTATTTAAAAAGTTTCTGCCTTATTATAAAACGCAGAAACCACTTTTTTGTTATAACAATCCCAATAAATCTAAAATGGTAGGGGTAAGCAAAGCAGTTAAGATGCCGTTTAACGTCAAACCCAGACTTGCATAAGCGCCGTACTTCTGACTGATATCCATCGCCGTACTCGTTCCTACTGCATGCGCAGCAGTTCCCATAGAAAGGCCTTGTGCAATGGGGCTACCCACTTGACACAAGTGCAACACTTTGAAGCCGAAAATCGCCCCAAAGAGTCCGGTGCAAACCACCACAGCAGCAGTGAGCGACGGAATACCACCGATCGCACTAGTCACCTCCATAGCAATCGGAGTAGTTACCGATTTAGAAGCCAAAGAAAGTGCAACTTCTTTCGAAGCGCCTAACAGTTCCGCCACTCCAACCACAGAGACAATGCCAATAACACAACCGGCTAATTGCGAAAGAAGCACCGGAATAAGTTGCTTTTTTATCGCCTCCAACTGTAAATAAAGAGGAACTCCTAAGGCAACAACCGAAGGTTTCAACCACCATTCAATAAGGTACCCTCCTTTTTCGTACGTGCCGTACGAAATGTGCGTAACTTTCAAAAATAAAATCAGCAGAATGATTGTCAGCAGAATGGGGTTCAGCAACACCCAGCCTGTACGCCGTTGCACAAACTGAGCGATGAAGTATACTCCAAAGGTCAGTGCCAACAGAAAATAAGTATTTGTAAGGAAACTCATAATTATTTGGATGGACGAATTTTACGTACTAGTTGATGAACCCAGCCGGTTACAGCCATCACCAAAACGGTGCTTACAATAGTAGCCACTAAAATCGGCAACCACTGTGCAGCAATCACATCAAAATAAAGCATCAATGCCACTCCGGGAGGAACAAAGAAAAAAGGTAAGTTTTTCACCAAGAAGTCACTCATCCCTTGCACCCATTGTAAGCGCACCACTCCTAACTTTAAGAAAAGAGTTAACAGAAGCATGCCAATAATGCTGCTCGGTAAGCGAATTCCGGTAAGAGAAACAATTAGTTCACCCAAAGCTAGGCAACCAAATAATATTGCACATTGTCGTATCATGGGTGCAAAGGTATCTATTTTCAAACTATTCAAAAGAACTTTTGAGAAAAAAAAGGGTAATTCGAGAAAAAAAATACTTCAAATTGCAATGTAGATATTACAATTTTGTGTACTTTTGCAGCAAATTAAGCACAGAAACACTTAAATATATATTCTTTCATGGATTTTATAGCAAAAATTGCAGCACGCGCAAAGGCAAATCCGCAGCGCATTGTACTTCCCGAAGGTACAGAAGAACGTACTCTAACAGCGGCTGACCGAGCAATCGCCGATGGTCTGGCAAAAATCATTCTTCTCGGTAATAAAGAAGAGATCTTAGCGGTCGGCACCAAATTGGGGCTTACCAATCTAAAAAAAGCAACAATCATTGATCCTAAAAATAGTCCGGATATTGAAAAATACGCCCAGCTACTTTTTGAATTACGCAAGAACAAAGGAATGACCATAGAGCAAGCCCGAGAGAAGGCTGTCGATCCTCTATATTACGGTTGCCTTATTATTAAAAATGGCGATGCCGATGGCCAATTAGCCGGTGCACGTAATACTACCGGTAACGTGCTGCGCCCTGCTTTGCAGATTATTAAAACAGAACCCGGTATTACTTGTGTTTCCGGTGCCATGGTACTATTAACTAAATATCCCGAATACGGTCGTAATGGAGTGATTGTCTGTGGTGACGTTGCCGTAACTCCTGTGCCCGATAGCAATCAGCTGGCTCAGATAGCCGTTTGTACTGCACGTACCGCACGCGCGGTAGCAGGTTTTCAAGATCCTAAAGTCGCACTTCTGAGCTTCTCAACCAAAGGTTCTGCACAGCACGAGGTAGTCGACAAAGTAATTGCTGCGGTAGCCAAAGCCCGCGCTATTGACCCTACGATTGAAATTGACGGCGAATTTCAAGCCGATACCGCTCTTGTACCTGCAGTAGCAGCAAACAAAGCTCCAAGTTCTAAAATAGCAGGTTGTGCAGATACGCTTATCTTCCCTAATCTGGAAGTCGGCAATATCGGTTACAAATTGGTACAACGTTTAGGTGGTGCCGAGGCAATCGGGCCTATCCTACAAGGTATTGCTCGCCCCGTAAACGACTTGAGTCGCGGATGCTCGGTAGACGACATATATGCCATGATTGCAATAACTGCCAGTCAAGCAATTGCGCTAAAGAATAATCTATAAACTCCCCTCTAATTATGAAAATTCTTGTATTAAACTGTGGTAGTTCGTCTATCAAATATAAACTGTTTGACATGACCTCTCACGAGGTGCTTGCACAAGGTGGTATTGAACGAATCGAAATGGAAGATTCTTTCTTAAAGTTTACTCTGCCCAATGGAGAAAAGAAAGTTCTCACACGTAGCATTCCTGAACATACCGCGGGAGTTGAATTCATCCTTGAAACATTAATCAATAAAGAATACGGAGCTATTAAAGAATTGACTGAGATTAATGCGGTAGGACATCGCATTGTACATGGTGGAGACAAGTTCTCTTCTAGCGTTCTAATCAACGAAGAAGTTCTGAAAACTACTACTGCTTGCAATGATCTGGCTCCTCTCCACAACCCTGCCAATCTTAAAGGCATCTATGCGGTAAAGGCTATTCTGCCTAATGTACCGCAAGTAGGTGTATACGACACGGCTTTCCATCAAACAATGCCTGAATATGCCTATCTGTATGCAGTGCCTTATGAATTGTATGAAAAATATGGAGTACGCCGCTACGGTTTCCACGGAACAAGCCACCGTTACGTTTCACAACGCGTTTGTGAATATTTAGGTGTAAGTCCTAAAGGCAAGAAAATCATTACTTGCCACATTGGCAACGGAGGCTCTATTAGTGCTGTAGTTGACGGTAAATGTATTGACACCACTATGGGACTTACTCCTTTGGAAGGCCTAATGATGGGCACACGTTCCGGCGACATTGATCCGGGTGCCGTTACCTTTATTATGGAAAAAGAAGGTTTGGATATTGCCGGCATTAATGATTTGCTCAATAAAAAGTCAGGTGTACTAGGGCTCTTCGGAAAGTCGGACATGCGCGATATAGAAGATGGAGTTAAGGAAGGCAATGAACGTGCCATCCTTACAGAAAACATGTACTTCTACCGTGTAAAGAAATACATCGGTGCCTATGCTGCAGCAATGGGGGGAGTCGACATCATCCTGTTTACAGGAGGTGTTGGTGAGAATCAGACTAGTTGTCGCGAGCTTTCATTAAGAGGTCTTGAGTTCATGGGTATTGAAATTGACTTGGAAAAGAATTCTAAAATTCGCGGTAAGGAAGCTACCATCTCAACTCCGTCTTCTAAAGTAACGGTCTGCATCATTCCAACCGACGAAGAACTTATGATTGCAAAAGACACAATGGAAGTGCTAGGTAAATAAACAATCGTAAACGATATATATAAAAAGGAGACTATGCTAAAAAAGCATAGTCTCCTTTTTATGCTTATAATGCAACTTCTTTTTTTACATTCTCAAAAAACATGTTTTATAATAGATGTTAATAATATGATTCCACATGCAAATTCACACTCAAAACCGTTGTGATTTAAAGTCCTTTTGTTAATTTTGTAAATGAAACGGCTCTTTTTTGACAGTACATAATTCACTTAAAAATAATAACGATTGCTAATCCATTAAAAAACAAACACTTTGATACGATTCGCTTCCTTTTTACTAACTTGTTTTGCCTTGTTAACGCTTGCAGCAAATGCCGAAACGACTTCAAAGAGCTCTTTGAAGTCGCCGCTAAAAGTTACACACAATGGTTCAAATCAAACAGGTGAATTTATCGAAATCATAAGTGCTTATCCCTATAGCAATTTATACAGCACACAAATAGCGAAACAGTTTCAGAAAAAACTCGAATCGGAACATATTAGAACATCAATTACCTATGCAGGTACTGATAGCGAACATTCAACCTTCTTTGCAGATCGACTTGGCATGGGCTCTGCCTTTGTAACTGCTAAAGAGATTCAGAAACTTCAAATACCTCGGGTGCTTATCCTAATTGGAGATGAGTCTTGGCTAATCTACCAAAACATGATTCACTCCGCCAAATGGAGAAAAATACCTATTGTGCTGTGTGGAGTTAGGTCGGAGACCATAAACGATTATAAGTCTTTTTATACGTCGCGAGAAATTGCCACTGAGCAAGTAGTACCTCTCTTTTCTGCCAAACAAACGAAGAAGTATATGCCAATGACTGCAGCAGTGGCAGTACCCAATATTACTCCAACACTTAAACTTATCAATCAACTACTTCCCCAAACGAAAGAAATTGTATACCTTAGCAATAACAGTTATCGCGATGCACTACAACTTTGCTTTTTGAAGGAAGCTCTTAAATGGGAGAAAAAACAAAAAAAATTAAGCATACTCTTACAGAACGCCCAAAATAGAGACAGCATCGCAAAAGTTCTCCTTAAGCTACCTACAAACTGTGTGATTATAGCTCAAGAACTCGCACCGGAACAAAGCTCTGTTCCGGTATTTACACTCAGAGACCACGACCCCAAACCCAGCAATAATTGTATCGTTGGAGGGTACTATGCTCATAGAAAAACTTATGTAAGAATCGCTTCCAATATGGCAATACGGTTATACAAAGGAGCATCAATAGACCAAGTTCACTATCAAGAAGTTCCGGATACCGTTTTTTTAAACGTGAAAGCATTAAAACGCTTCGGACTTAAAAAGATTGCTGCAACGATTCCAAATGTAGTATACATCAATGAACCACTTCCCTTTTTCATACAGCATCATTATGTTATACTCAGTAGTCTATTAGCACTTATTATAGTGAGCATCATAGCTGCTTTCTATTATCGCCACCTTTTATTTAGCAAAGAATACAAACTACGCCATGACAACTTCAACAAATTGCTGCAGGAGTATAAGATGATTTATGACCATATGGCAACCGGCATTCTTTTCTTTGATGAAAAAGGAAATTTACTTTCTTTAAATCATGAAGCTGAAAACTTTCTTCGAGAAGAAAAAAAGTCTACAGATACAAGTACTTTAAATCTATTCAAATCGAACTTTTCTGAATCAATCGACCTTGATGCACTAGAGAATGGAGATATTATTGAGAAAATTCAATTTTATAAAAACGCTTTCTATCGAATTGTCATACAAACAGTTTACGAAGAAGACAGCAATGAAAAAAGGTATCTAATGCTGCTGGTAGATCACTCTGCTATTGAAAAAGAACGACTCTTTAAACAAAAAATACAAGATGTTTTCAACTTCGTTACAGATACAGCCAAACTAGGAGTTGCAGAATACGATGTGCTTACAGGTTTTACATTAGCTAACAAAGTTTGGTATGAGAATCTTGGCCATCCGGCTTTTACCGGGCGCACTAATGCACTTAATAATGTGATGCTAGATAATCTGGCTCCAGAAGACAAACAACTTTTACTATCTAACATCCTAAAGATTTGCATCGGAGAAATAAAAACTTTCTTGAGCACCGTTTGTGTTAAAACAGAGAACAAAGTACATTATTTGCGTTATTACATGCAACTACTCGAATCTGACCCAGAAAACGGACATATAATTATCGGTGAATTTTGTCTCAATATTGATGAACAGAAAAAGACAGAAGAAGAGTTGATTGTGGCTCTACAAAAAGCACAAGATACTTTCAAAATAAAACAAACCTTTATTAATAACATACAAACAAACATACAAGAGCCATTGCGCCAACTTATTGAAGCTGCAAATAAGCTAACAAAATCAAATGACCCTACAGAAAATTGTAAATTGAATAAAACAATTGAAGAAAACAACACACTTCTATTACATCTATTAGATGAGATTCTAGATTTCTCTCAAAAGTAAAATTATGAAAAACAAAATTCTTATATTCTTCCTCACATTATTCTCTTTTTGGGGGATAAGCGTTCTCTTTGCTAATCCTACAGGAGTACATAAGAATTGTTCGCACAAAGTACTCATTATAAATTCATATTCAGAGGATCTAGAATGGAATGCGAGCATTGTTAAAGAACTGGAGAATTCTCTAACAGAAGAGCATCCGGGCGTCTCACTTAATATTGGTTACCTGAATTGCGACTTGCTTCAAAGGAAATGGCAACTAGTACAATTACGTAACTTACTATGGAGTTGTTGGCATATTATACCATCACAAATGGATTTAAGTGACTTATCGGTAAAGTCTTGTTTTCTGAAAACCAATCGCCCGGATGCTATCATCTTTATCGGAGTAGAAGGTTTCGAAACTTATCGTAGTATACTTATTCACGCACAAAGTTGGAAAGATGTACCTATCGTAATCTGTGCTGCGAACGATTCAATCAATCAATTGAAAACGCGATTCATAAACAACAAATATAGCACAGAAACTCATCGAATAAAGATTGACTCTTGTCGAAACACAGACATCCTTTATCATAAAAACGCCCCGGTTTTCAGTCGACGATTGATTGATAAAAAAGACATCTTACACGAAAATGACACTTCAATTCTCTTCCGTTCTCCGCTTTCAGTAACAGGGGTTATTTGGCCTACTAATGTAGAGCAGAACCTAGAACTAATTCTCAAAGCGAAACCTGATCTTAAAGAGATTCTCTGGATAGATGGCTTTTACGAAACAGCACAATATAATCTGCACGCACTTCAACGCCTTTTACGTAAAAAGTACCCCAATATTAAACTACAAACTATTTTAGCCACTCCCTTCAATTCTGATGCAATTTATTCCGAATTATCAAAAGATAAGCCTCATCGTGCTTTATTGACATTTGGATGGAGTACCTCTAATTTAATCAGCAATGACCCTGATAAGGATCTACAATTTTTACTTTCAGAAAGCAAGCAGATACCACTATTCTCACTCACCAGAAGGGATTTCAATGCCGATAAATGGGTAGGAGGATTCTATTTTTCTACCGAGGAATGCATTCACAAAACAGTACATCTAATTAATCGTATCTTTTCAGGAGAACAAGCTTCTCGAATGTCTTTTCAACGCATAGAAGCTTCTCGCATCATCATAAACCAAACAGCAGCAGAACATTATAATCTAAATACTTCCGAGCTACAAAATAGCACACACGTAAACATACCAAAAAGCTTTTACGAAGCACATTCTCTCTTTGTTCTTTTATTAGCTATTGCTGCCACGTTATTAATAGGATGGACGATTTATTGGATACGTCAGCACCAATATAACATACGTATAAAATCTCAGGGAGAACGTATCGAACTATTATACAATAAGTTGCACACTATTTATCGACATTTAGGAGTTAATATAGGAGTTTATTCAGAAAATGGAGATTGTGTTTTCATAATTGTAAAAGGAGACAAAGAGCGCCCCTCCTCCACTAAAAAGTCAAGGCTTAATAAGAACTTATTTGACTTTTCCTTTTTAACACCAGCACTTCGAGCAGATCTGCTTAAAGGGAAAGAACTAAACATGCTCATTTCGTTAGAAAATGGCAAACCGACCAAACTTTTTACTCCAAAGTCGGAAGAACTTTTTCAAATTATCATCCGAACCCTACCACCTGACACCTATGAAAATTCTGCTTATATGCTCCTTTCTTTCAATCTCACGCCCATGCTTAAAAGCAAAAAAGAGAAAGAACATATTGAACGGTTATTGAATTTATCCAGTATCAGTTTACAATGGGGAATTGCTTACTACGATCCAATTAAAGCATCAGGATTTGCAACTCCTGCATGGTATGAAACCTTGCAAGAGCCTTCAGGAAAAGAGGGTTGGTTATTACCCACCTTTCAATCAGTAGTACGAGAGGATCGCGACCTTTTAGTCAAATTTCAAGGATCACCGATGCAACCGGGAGAAGCTACGCGTGAACTAATAAAAGACATTCGAGTAAATGCACCTAACGGAAGTGATTGTTGGACACGTTTATACTTATATTATCTTCGTCCAAACTTAATAATCGGCCTTGCTGCAAATATTAATGAGCTTAAGAAGGACCAAACAGAACTCGCTAATTTGAAAGAAAAAATAGACGAAGGGAGTCTAGCAGCTCACGATTTTATTGCAAACATCAGTCACGAGGTTCGCACTCCATTAAATGTAATTCTTGGATATTCAAGTCTGCTCAGCAGCACAGAATTGGAAGTTGATGAACGTACTGAATTCTCAAAGATTGTACTTAAGAATACAGAACATCTTGAATTTTTAGTTCGTGACATTTGTGAATACGCATTATTGAATTCACAAAAAAGCAGTTTCGAAAAGACGTATGTTCCTGCGCGAGAAATTCAGAAACGCGAACAAGCTTTTTGGGCGCCTCGGTTAGAAGGAAGTTCAATTACATTCTCCGACGAAGAGTTTGATGTAGAAGGAGAAATCCTTATCAACCTTTACTATTTTGAGCTACTGATGCAGCACCTCATCAGTAATGCTTTTAAATTTACAACCCAAGGGCAAGTTTCAATAGGCCGTCGCAGACGTCGTAATTACGATTTATTCTACGTTCGCGATACTGGATGTGGAATCGCAAAAGAGAATCAAGAACGCATCTTCAAACATTTTGAAAAACTTGATCAGTTTACCCCAGGCACAGGACTAGGGCTTAGCATCTGTAAAAGTATTGTAGCACATCATGGCGGAAAGATAGGAATCATTTCTCAACTAGGGAAAGGCACTACCATTTGGCTCGTCATTCCTCAAAAGGAATAAACTATTAAAAAATTTCCATTTGAGTAGATCCCAAAAGATTAAAAGTCATTCGATGATACGGAGTAGTGCCATATAGCTGAATCGCAGCGCGATGCTTAGCTGTAGGATACCCCTTATTATTTGCCCAATCATAATGAGGATATTCCGCATGAAGACCAAGCATATAATCGTCACGATAAGTTTTAGCCAGTACACTTGCAGCAGCTATTGAAAGATATTTCCCATCCCCCTTTACAACAGTTGTATGAGGGATATCCGAATAAGGTTTAAAACGATTTCCATCGACAATTAAATGCTGAGGTGTTATTTGAAGTTGCGCTACTGCGCGATGCATCGCTAATATTGAGGCATTTAAAATATTGATATTATCAATTTCTTGAGCTGTAACAATGCCCACAGCCCATGCCAAAGCTTCTTTCTCAATCACAGGGCGCAACGCATAACGTTGCTTTTCGGTTAATTTCTTTGAATCATCAAGAAGTTCATTCTTAAAGTCGGAAGGTAAAATTACAGCCGCAGCATATACAGAGCCGGCTAAACAACCACGTCCGGCTTCATCGCATCCGGCTTCAATAATATCTTTACGTAAATAAGGTAAAAGCATAATTCTATTTGAAAGAGGCGGGCTTTTGGCCCGCCTCTTAATTAAAACAAGTTACAAGCTACAGTCAATCCGGCCATCACTATAGAAACCATTGACATAAGCTTTATAAGGATATTCAAGCTAGGACCTGATGTATCTTTAAAAGGATCACCCACTGTATCACCAACCACAGTAGCCTTATGTTGTTCCGAACCTTTTCCACCGAGATGACCTTCTTCCACATATTTTTTTGCATTATCCCACGCTCCTCCTGCATTAGCCATAAAGATCGCTAAGACAAATCCACACGATAAGCCACCAATTAACAAACCTAAAACACCTGCTACGCCAAGCACAATTCCAACTAAAATTGGTACTGCAATAGCAAGGCTTGAAGGAAGCAACATTTCATATTGCGCACCTTTTGTTGAAATAGCTACGCAGCGACTATAATCAGGGTCAACAGTTCCCTCTAATATGCCCGGATTTTCACGAAATTGCCTACGAACTTCGTTAACCATCTTCTGTGCCACTCTGCCTACCGCCATCATCGTCAATCCACAGAACAAGAAAGCCATCATCGCTCCTAAGAAAATACCGACAAGCACAACCGGATTCATCAAATTCACATTATAAATGCTCATAAAATCGACTAATGTAGTATGACGCAACTGATCAGCAGAAAGGCTAACTGTTTTCGTTAAATGTGCATAGCCATCCGTTGCTTCACTAGCCATACGAATCAATGCTATTTTTATTTCTTCCACATACGAAGCCAACAAAGCAAGAGCAGTAAGTGCAGCAGAACCAATCGCAAAGCCTTTGCCTGTAGCAGCCGTAGTATTACCAAGTGCATCCAAAGCATCAGTACGCTGGCGGACTTCTTTATCCAATCCGCTCATTTCTGCATTTCCTCCCGCATTATCAGCAATAGGGCCATACGCATCCGTAGCCAAAGTAATGCCCAAAGTAGAGAGCATGCCCACCGCAGCAATACCGATACCATACAAACCCATAGAAAGGTTATGTGCTGTAAAAGCCAAACTGAACCCATTGGCACATAGATAAGCAAAAATAATAGCAAGTCCGATTGTTATTACCGGAATTGCAGTAGAAAGCATACCTAATCCAAGACCGGAAATGATGACAGTAGCAGGCCCCGTTTGAGAGCTTTCAGCCACCTTTTGAGTAGGGCGATAACTCTGTGAGGTATAATATTCTGTAGATTGTCCAATAATAACGCCGGCGAACAAACCCACAATCACTGAAAATGATATTCCCAACCAGTTTTGAAGTCCAAGACTATAAAAGATCGCAAATGTAGCTAATGCAATCAATACTGCTGCTAGATTGGTACCCCGACTTAACGCTCTTAAAAGCGCCTTCATGTCAGCTCCCTCTTTGGTTCGTACAAAGAAGATGCCCAATATGCTCAAGAAAACACCTACCGCAGCAATAATCATCGGAGCAAGTACCATTTTCTCTTGCATTTCAGGAAACTCCGAAAAAGCGGCAGCACCAAGTGCAGCCGTCGAAAGGATAGAGCCGGCATACGATTCATAAAGGTCGGCTCCCATACCTGCTACATCGCCTACATTATCGCCTACATTATCCGCTATGGTAGCCGGATTGCGAGGATCATCTTCAGGAATACCCTTTTCTACCTTACCTACAAGATCGGCTCCTACATCGGCAGCTTTGGTATAAATGCCACCTCCTACACGTGCAAAAAGAGCCTGACAAGAAGCTCCCATACCGAAAGTCAACATTGTGGTTGTAATATGAACTAATTTCTGTCCATCAGCTACCTCCATAAAATGGTCAAGTATTAAATACCATGCTCCAATGTCAAAAAGAGCAAAGCCAACTACAGTCAACCCCATTACCGCACCAGATCGGAAAGCCAACTTTAAACCACTATTTAATGAACGTTGAGCTGCATTTGCAGTACGCGCTGAAGCATAAGTAGCAGTCTTCATTCCAAAGAAACCTGTTAATCCGGAAAAGAAACCTCCGGTAAGAAAAGCAAAAGGCACCCAATTGTTTTGCAAACCCAAATAAGCCATCCCTGCAAAAAGAACGGCCAACACTAAAAAGACAATAAATACAACTTTGTACTGTTGTCGAAGATACGACATAGCACCCTCACGGACTACCTGTGCGATGTGAATCATACGAGAATTTCCTTCACTTTCGCGCAGCATCATTTTAAAAAAATACCATGCAAATCCAAGAGCCAAGAGAGATGACAAGGGAATAAGCCAAAAAAAGTTATTCATGATTTAAAGTTTTTATGGGTAAATATTAGATTATGTATATAGGCTAATGTTTTTAAAAATTAATCGTCCTCCGAAGCTAACAAACTCTCTAATTCTTCTGAGGTTAAACGGAAATAGAAACGTCCATGCCAAGCAGCTGATATTCCACCCGTTTCTTCACTAACAATAATTGCAAGTGCATCACTCTCTTGTGAAATACCAAGTGCTGAGCGATGACGAAGACCAAGTTCTTTCGGTATGTTAAGATCATGGCTTACAGGCAAAATACAAGATACTGAATATATTCTGTTTTTTCGAATAACCATCGCCCCATCATGAAGCGGACTATTCTTAAAGAAGACATTTTCTATTAAGCGCTGTCCCAGTCGAGCATCTATAATATCTCCGCTGCTAATCACATCATCAAGTGTCTGAAAACGCTCTATAACAATCAAAGCCCCCACCCTCTGTTTACTCATGCTTAAGCAAGCCATTACAATTGGAAGATAACGATTGCGATGATCCATCTTTTCATGCTCTTTACGAAAAAAGCGCATAAAGAATCCGGTTCGTTGGCGCGAACCTATGGAAAAGAAAAATTTACGAATTTCGTCTTGAAACAAGATAATTAAAGCAAGCGTCCCTACACTCACTAACTTATCAAGAATTGTTCCCAAAAGGCGCATCTCGAATACTTGCGTAACAAGAATCCAAACCACAATAAAGACCAGAATCCCTAAGAAGATATTAATAGAGCCGGAAGATCTCATTAACCGGTAAATGTAATACAACATCACTGCAACGAGCAAGATATCTAGGAAGTCTTTTACACCAAATGAAAAAAACATATGCCTTATAAATTAAATGAGTGAAGTTTTTCCCAGATTTCAG
>JAGPIY010000164.1 GCA_018054715.1 Bacteroidaceae bacterium | reverse complement strand
CAATTGCTTTTAATGAAGCTAGAAGTTTCACTTTTTTGTTTGTGGCAGGATGCTCCTGATTTTTTATTACGGGCACGAATCTATTCACCTACTAATAATGAGATGCCTCAGCAGTCTACTAATGTTTGGACTCCTTTAAGTAAATTGCCTACTCTAAATGATTCGATGTTTTTGTATTGCTTGGAATATCCTTATTTAATAGAACGTATTCGTCAAACTAAACCTATTTTCAATGAAGATAGTATCTACGAGAAACTTTGTTTGACGGGAGAGATTACGCAGAAGCAATATGCCTTGGTATTACGCTTTTTTAATCGTTCGCAGATGGTTTCGGCAGCTTCTTTTACAAAGGAAGAGCGAACTTTACTTTATTCGTGTATGCAACGAAAAGAAGCCTATATAAAGGAATTGGAAGATTCGCATTGGAAGCTACTCTTCGGGGGGGATTATTCCTTTATACAGACTCTTTGGAAGAAGCATGATGCTCAACCTTGATCTTTTTTAATTTCCTTCTGGCTTTTCTAGTTCGACAAATGGACTAGCTGGCCAAATGAATTTGTCGAAAGGAAGAGGCTTTTGTGGATTGAAATTCGTAAAGTCGAGGAAATGTTCTCTTAGTGGAAGTTTATTCTCTTTAATACCTTGTAAAATGCAATGAGCTATTTCATAGGCTCCATAAGGGTTGAAGTGAGTGTTGTCTGCAAGCGCTTTGTCTTGTCCGATGAAGGTGTTTGCTGGGTAATGTACAAAGGCTTTTTTTGATTCTTCGACTCCCCAGGTACGATACATCATTCCTGATTTTTGTGTGAGATCGATTAGCGCAACGCCTTCTTCTTGAGCTAGTTTACGTGTGGCGTCCGGATAGTAGCCGTGTGTTGGTTTCAAAGTGCCCTCTGTATTGAAGAAGCGACGCTCGGTGGGAGTGATAAGTACGGGAATTGCACCGCGGACTTTTGCCTCAGTTACGAACTTTCGTAGGTCGGTTATAAAACTTTGGAAGGGACCTTTCCCTTCTCCTTTTATTTTTTCGTCGTTGTGCCCGAATTCTACAAAGATATAATCGCCGGGCTTTATTTCCGAAAGAACTTTCTTAAGGCGATTGCCGGCAATGAAGGAACTGGCTGATTCGCCTGATTCTCCATAGTTAGCTACGCAGACATTGTCATCGAAGAAACGAGGTAGCATTTGTCCCCAACTGGCCCATGGTTCAGTGTCTTGATCGACTACTGTTGAATTGCCGCAAAGGAAAAGGGTGGTATGGGCAGGTGCCGGTTCAATGAAGAGTGCCGCTAGTTGAGGCTTTGAACCATTGATTTCAAAAGTGAGTTTATCGTCCCAATCTAATTTCCCTTTTTCGCGAGCTTTTATTTTTATATAGTCACCTTCTTTAATGGCCGGACTTCGTTTGTTGATGAGAAAGCTTTGCGTATAGTATTTCCCTTTCTTGGTTTTTCGATTTTCAATAAAGAGTCTCCTTGATTCTCCACGGACAGAGGTTTCTCCTATTTCGTTCTTTGCACCAAGTATTACTGTAATTTTGTAATCACCGTCGGGAATGTTTACTGAGAAACAAAAAGGTTTTCCTGTATTGGCTGTGTTAGGAATAAGATCATATCCGTACCCTTTTTCTTTGGTATAAAGATCTTTAGTGTTGATGGGAATGAGTTCGACTTGCTTTGTGGCTAAGGTAATGGCTTTGGACGTTGAGTTGGTGTTCGGCTGAAAGTTAAAAGCATATCGAGTGGATTGTGCCCAACTATATAAAGGGGCAATAGCAAAGGCTATAAGTAGTGCCTGACGCATCTGTTTCATTGCCTGTTTCATGAATTCTAGAATATTTAAGTTAGTATGTAAATGTGACGACAAAGATATATAAAATATTAGAATTCAGCAAAAAATGAATTGCTATTCTTTTATAGAATGTTCTTTTCCTTGTAGGCACAGAATGGAAGCAATCCACAGGAGCTACATTTGGGAGAGCGGGCGGTACAGGTATAACGCCCGTGAAGAATGAGCCAATGATGGGCGATGGGAATAAGCTCCTCCGGAATATGTTGAGTTAATTCTTTCTCGACAGAAAAGGGAGTAGTACAAGAAGAGGGTACTAAGCCGATGCGATGGGATACACGGAAAACATGTGTGTCTACCGCCATAGCAGGTTTCTTGTAGATAACGGATTGAATTACATTGGCCGTTTTGCGTCCTACTCCGGGAAGACGTATGAGATCGTCTAATTCACTTGGGACTTCGCTATGAAATTCTTCGACTAACATTTTAGCCATTCCAACTAAGTGCTTTGCCTTATTATTGGGATAAGAAACACTACGAATATATTCAAAAATGACTTCCGGACTGCTTATTGCTAAAGCTTCGGGAGTTGGGTAATCTGTAAAAAGTGGAGGGGTGATTAAATTAACACGTTTGTCAGTACATTGTGCACTTAATATGACTGCTATAATTAACTGAAAGGGATTATCATAATGCAACTCACTTTCTGCGATGGGCATAGCTACCTTAAAATAATCGATAAGGTGCTGATATCGTTCTTCTAGTTTCATAATAAATTTATTAAAGTGTTAGCGAAGTTTATGTTGCTCGTAATGCGGAGCTACTTTGTAGTGGAAATAACACCCCGACATAAGGCAAAGCAAGGTTCCTATTGCATAGGCATAATTGAAGGTCGTGAAATTAGCAATCCATCCTCCGAGAAGGAGTCCGAATCCGATTCCGACATCCCAAGAGGTGAGATAAGTGGAAGTGGCGGTGCCTCTTTGTGAATTAGGAGCAAGGTTTACAAAGAGAGTGTTAAATGCCGGGAACATACTGCCATAAGAAACGCCCATTAATAATGCAGAACCAAAAAACAAAAATTGAGCTAATGTACTATAATAGGGAATTATCGATTGAATGGACGTTAATATTAAGTAATTTACAATGGCAATTCCCATTCCGATTTGTATGATCCAAGTCCCTCTTCCACGATCGGCTTGCTTTCCACTAAAAAAGCGAGAGGCTCCAAGCCCTATTGCCATAAAGGAGAAGAAAACGCCCGTACTAATAGTAATCCCCATTTGTTGCGCGTATAATGCAATATAAGTAGTAGTCATTCCATAAGGGATGGAAAGCATCAATAAACTTAAACTAGCAGGGAGTCCTTTTAACAGGATGAAACGATCGAAAGAGAGTGATGGGCGTTTTACAGGTGGTTTATAGTTTGTCTTGACAAAGAAACCGGAGCAGACCCCTAATAGAGCGGAAAGAAGCGAGCATATAAAAATCGAATGATAAGAGTATCCGGCACTATGCATGAAGAGTCCGACCATCGGGCCGAAGCTAAGTGCAAAATTATTCATTAAGCCGTAATATCCGATAGCTTCTCCTCGGCGGGAAGAAGGAGTAATATCGATGACAATGGTATTTGCCCCGACTGATACGAGTCCGAAACTCAGTCCGTGAAGAATCCGCAGCAGTACAATTAGTGCGATTGTACTTACGGCTGAATACCCGGCAAAGACAAGCGTAAACAGAATAAATGCTGCCAAATAGAGTGGCTTTCTTGGGAAGCTATCGACTAGATACCCGGCAAAGGCGCGCATAATAAGCGAGGCTACAGTATAGCATGAAAGAATTACTCCCGCCCATGAACTATTAATGCCATACTCTTCCATTAGAAAAAAAGCAAAGACAGGTAATATCAAATAGAAGGCGAAGAAGAATAGAAAATTGCCTATTAAAATGAATAGGTAACTTTTAGTGAACAACTTTTCTTTAGGCATGGGACTGTCTTAGATAAAAAGGGCGAACATGAAGTCCGCCCTTTATTTTAGTATAAGAGCATATTAATTAATAAGCCGACTGAAATTCTTTTAGGAAGCGTGTGTCATTTTCGGAGAACATACGCAAATCCTTTACCTGATATTTCAAGTTTGTAATGCGCTCTACACCCATTCCGAGGGCATAGCCGCTATATTTTTTGCTATCGATGCCATTGGCTTCAAGCACATTGGGATCTACCATTCCACAGCCTAGAATTTCTACCCATCCCGTGTGTTTACAGAAGGGGCATCCTTTACCACCACAGATATTACAACTGATATCCATTTCAGCACTAGGTTCTGTGAAAGGGAAGTAAGAAGGACGAAGACGGATTTTTGTATCGGCACCGAACATTTCTTGAGCAAATAATAGCAAGACTTGTTTAAGGTCGGTGAATGAAACGTTCTCGTCTACATAAAGAGCTTCTACTTGGTGAAAAAAACAATGTGCGCGATAGCTAATAGCTTCGTTACGATAGACACGTCCCGGGCAAATGATGCGAATAGGAGGGGTCGAAGTTTCCATTACACGACTTTGTACACTTGATGTGTGCGTGCGAAGTACGATGTCTGGGTGCGCTTCTACAAAGAAAGTGTCTTGCATGTCGCGTGCAGGATGATCTTCTGCGAAGTTGAGCGAGGAGAATACATGCCA
>JAGPIY010000024.1 GCA_018054715.1 Bacteroidaceae bacterium | reverse complement strand
GCTTCCAACAAAGCACTCTGCACTTTGGCCGGTGCACGGTTAATTTCATCTGCCAACACAAAATTAGCAAAGATAGGCCCTTTTTTTGCCAAGAATTGCTCTGTCTTTTGTGAGTAAATCATTGTACCGATTACGTCGGCAGGCAATAAATCGGGGGTAAACTGAACGCGACTATACGAAGCTTGTATAAGGCTCGCGAGGGTTTTTATTGCAAGCGTTTTAGCCAGTCCAGGCACTCCTTCAAGAAGGATATGTCCGTCACTAAGAAGGCCTACAAGGAGAGATTCTACTAAATGTTTTTGACCTACGATTACTTGATCCATACCTGCTTGGAGGTTGGTAACAAAACCGCTTTGTGCCTGAACTCTATCGTTAAGAGCACGAATGTCAATAATTTCTGCCATAATGTTAGGACGTTTTTTGTATTTTTTGAGTTCGTTTTTTAAATTACTTCTTCATCAATTTTGGAATCTTTAGTGTCGTGCCTAAAGAAATATTATCCGCATTTTTTATTGTTGCGGAATTATGTGCTAAGATGAGTGACCACAAATCGCGACAACCATAATATTTTTTCGACAATCTGGCTAAACTCATTCCTTTGGTTAGCGTGATCGATTCCAATGTTCCTACTATTTTATAATCTTCCGGATTTGCATGTGCCTCGGTAATCCATAATTTATCATCGGCTTGAGCAGTAGAAGTCGCCGGCTTCTCTGCCACAGGTGCAGGTGGTGTTTTCGGCTGAATCGATGCTGCTACAGGAGCTTCCTTTTGATCGGCTATTTTAATGATAATTTTCTGTCCTTCAGTTCCCATAAAGTCATGTATCCATGCAGGTTGAGTTATAAATACGAAGCTTATCATTAACACGATAGCTACCAGTATAGTAGTAGTGATAAAGAATGGAAAACGATATGTTTTTTGTGAAGCACGAAGCGAAGCTTCATTTCTTTCTCTTCTTTCTCTCGCCTTCTCAAGTCCTTCTAACTTTACTTTTTCCGCGCTGGACATTTCCGTTTCAGCAGTTTCTTCACTAGAGGTTTCTATTATTTCGGTCTTTTCAGCTCGAAGTGAAATAGCTTCTGCCCAATGCGAAGATGCTTTCGAAGGCACTGTTATTTCTTCTTGATGTTTATTCTCAATACGCTGCGATAAACTTTCAGCAGTATCGGATAACTTTTCTATCGATTCAGAGCACTGCTCTATCGGTTCTGATAAAGATTCCGGCTTTTTACGACCTAAAGGACGAAGTATATTCTCTTCTTCCTCTTTTTGTAATTGTTGTTTCGCTTTTAAACGAGCTAAAAGTTCGGCAGCAGCACGCGAACGTTCCCTTTTCAGTCGGTCCTTCGGATCTTCCAATTCAGGCTCTACAATGGGAGCTGACGTAGGAATCTCGGGTTCATATTTTGAGTGGGTTACCTCTGCAACCTCCTCTACCGGAGTTTCTTTACGAATACTAGTACGAATAATAGACTCTGGAGTTTCTTTCGAATCATCGGGTTGAGTCAACGGCTGCGCATCAAAGGAAGGAGACTGTATATTGGCATCAAAAGGGACTGTTTTGTCAACCACAGGAATTGAGAAAACAGCTGTTTTCTTTCTTGCAGCCATCGGGTTCACGGGATTAGTTGCAAGAGGAGCTTGAGGAATCGTTTCAGAAGGAACAACAGCTGCACGAGGTGTAACTGAAATAACTTCTACCGAAGAATGATTTTTTTCTTTAGACGCTAACTCGGAAATAGGCTCAGCAGATGAATCTTCTAAATCCGTGCTTAGCTCTTCCGTATCAGGATCTACGGATGAATCCTCATCTACTTCTGTATCTTTAAATTCTACCCCTTCATTCAGCGTCACCGCTTCAAAATGAGCAAAAGGCTTATTTATTAAATCTTTTAAAGCAGCCTCAGGAGTAAACGAAAACTTCTGGTAACCTTCTATTACGATGCGCTCCCCTGTGTTTACAGCCACACTCTCACGGGGACTCATGCTGATCAGCTTAAAAGTACCCAGACCTTTAATCTTCACATATTTATCTTCCGATATCGCTCGGTCGATGCAGTCGAACACATCGCGTACAAAGGCAAAAGCCTCTTCTTGCGACAAGCCCGCTTTTCGTGCCAATATATCGGCTAGTTCTGTAGTAGAAATACGTTCATTCATCACTTGTCCTCCTTATATTTTTCCTTAATTGAAGCAGAAGGTTTAAAGTTTACTACCAACTTAGGTGGTATCAATAAACGATTTTTGGTAACCGGATTCACCGAGATACGCTCATTTTTCTTCTTTACTTCAAAAGTACCAAAACCACTAATCGCCACGGTATTACCTTCTTGCAGTTGCTCGGTTATAGCATTTACCAACAAAGAAAGTTTTTTTTGCGAATAAGAAGAGGTATAACCTCCCTCAGTGGTAAGTTTAGATAAGAACTCTTTGTGATTCATGATATCAAAGTATTATTTAATTAAGGATGCATACAAATCATACTCGTCGGCAGAGGTTATCTTTACCTGATAAAATCTTCCGATTACGAATCTTTTCTCAGTAAGTGGAAGAAGTACCTCAGGATCTACCTCAGGACTATCGAACTCTGTACGTGCAATAGCATAATCGCCTTCATAACGGTCGATGATTACCTTAAATTCTTTTCCTATCTTCTCGGCATTCAGTTCAGCAGAAATTCCGGTCTGAATGGCCATAATCTCATCCAAACGCTTTTGTTTCACGTCGGCAGGTATATCGTCGGTATAGGTATCTGCTGCATAAGTGCCTTCTTCTTCTGAATAAGCGAATGCTCCCATCCTTTCGAAACGGATGTCCCGAACAAATTGTTTCAACTCTTCGAAATCTTGTTCCGTTTCACCGGGGTATCCTACCATCAAAGTAGTGCGAATATGTATGCCGGGCACTTCCTTACGAATGGTTTCAAGCAATTGGTAAGTCTCTGCTTTGGTTACATTACGGCGCATTCTCTGCAAAATAGGATCGCTCACATGCTGCAATGCGATATCCAAGTATTTACAAACCGTAGGTTGTTCACGCATCACACGCAACAAGTCGGTGGGGAAATGAGCAGGGTAAGCATAATGAAGCCGAACCCACTCCACTCCGGGCTCTAACGCTATTTGCTCAACGAGGTCGGCAATACGTTGCTTTTTATACAAATCGAGACCATAATAGGTAAGTTCTTGGGCTATAATCTGAAACTCTTTTACGCCACTTTGAACCAAATAACGTACTTCTTGAATAATTTCTTCTATTGAGCGACTCTTATGCACACCCGTCATTATCGGAATGGCACAATAGGCACATTGACGATCACAGCCTTCAGATATCTTTAGATAAGCATAGTGCTTAGGGGTTGTTAATCTGCGTTCAAAAGAGAAGTTATAAGAACCTACTCTATCGAATTCTGAGAGCAAGCCGGGCCAATCAAATTTGCCGAAGTAGCGATCTACTTGCGGAATTTCTTGCTGAAGTTCCTTTAAATAGCGCTCCGAAAGGCAACCCATCACATAAAGCTTCTTTAGTTTGCCTTTTTCCTTGGCTTCAGCAAACTTTAGAATCATATCAATCGATTCCTTCTTTGCATCGCCAATAAAACCACATGTATTAATAATCGCAATCTCTCCTTGGGGGCGTTTTGCATCATGATGAACAAAATATCCTCTATTCTGTAGTTGGCTTATCAGCTTCTCGCTGTCTACCAAGTTTTTTGAACACCCCATGGTGACCAAATCGATTCGATTTTCTTTCATTTCTTTCGTTGATAAACTATTATGTATAAAGATTTTCGCTTAGCTAAAAAGCGAATCTACAAATTCTGATCTACGGAACACTTGTAAGTCTTCCATTCCTTCGCCCAAACCGATATATTTTACGGGGACTTTAAACTGGTCGCTTACACCAATCACTACGCCGCCTTTTGCCGTTCCATCGAGCTTCGTAATAGCTAGGGCGGTTACTTCGGTGGCTAAGGTGAATTGTTTAGCCTGTTCGAAGGCATTTTGTCCGGTAGAACCGTCTAGTACGAGTAGCACCTCATCGGGAGCATAATCGACTACTTTACACATTACATTCTTTATCTTAGTCAGCTCGTTCATCAATCCGACTTTATTATGTAAGCGACCGGCAGTATCGATGATCACCACATCGGCCTCGTTGGCAACTGCCGATTTCACCGTGTCGAAAGCTACGGAAGCAGGATCAGAACCCTGCTTCTGATGAATAACGGGTACACCTACACGCTCTCCCCAGATAATCAGCTGTTCCACTGCGGCTGCACGAAACGTGTCGGCAGCACCGAGGTAGACTTTCTTTCCTGCTTTTTTGTATTGATAAGCTAACTTGCCAATAGTAGTTGTTTTACCCACTCCATTCACGCCCACTACTAAAATAATGTAGGGCTTACGGACAATGGGAGCTGCAAAGTCAACCACCTCTTCTTCATTGGTTTCAGAGAGAAGGGCTGCAATTTCGTCACGAAGAATCTGTTGTAATTCGGTTGTATTTACGTATTTATCACGTTCTACACGCTTTTCTATACGCTCTATGATACGAAGCGTGGTTTCAACTCCTACATCGGAAGTGATGAGTACCTCTTCCAGATTATCGAGCACTTCGTCGTCCACTTTCGATTTTCCTGCTACTGCACGAGCGATTTTACCAAACACACTTTCTTTTGTTTTCTGTAAACCTTTATCAAGTGTCTCCTTCTTTTCTTTCGAAAACAGTCCAAAAAATCCCATATCAATTATGTTTTTAATATATGGGGCAAAGATACAAAAAAATACTTGTATAGATGCAACCTTTTTGACTTAAATATATTAAAAAATAGCGATGGAATGGACAAAAAAAAGCAACTCCCACCTACTTCATTAAAGTCGATGGGAGCTGCGTGTATATGTACTATACGAGAATTGCGATTACTTCTTCAAGAAGTCTGCAACCTGCTCGTTAGGGATGATGCGCTCGTCAAACATGTAAGCACCCGTCTTGGGAGACTTTACCATTTTGATCACTTTTGAAAATGCACGGCCGTCCTTGCCGTCCTGCAAACTTGCGACTGTTTTCTTTGCCATGGGTTATAATCTCCTATATTTACTTAATTTCTTTATGAACGGTCATTCTCTTGAGGATGGGGTTGTATTTCTTCAACTCCAAACGCTCTGTAGTGTTTTTACGATTCTTAGTCGTGATATAACGAGAAGTACCGGGCATTCCGCTCTCTTTATGTTCTGTGCACTCCAGAATAACTTGTACTCTGCTGCCTTTTGCTTTCTTTGCCATTGCTGTAATTTCTTAAAATTAACCGATAACTTTGATATTTTTCCAATCACAATAGCCTTTTGCCACTGCATCGTTAAGAGCTGCATCTAAGCCCTTTTTGTTAATCACGCGAAGACCAGAAGCGCTGAGGTTTAAGCTAATCCAGCAGTCCTGCTCAACGTAATAGAATTTTTTAGTAAACAAGTTCACATCGAAAGTTCTTTTCGTTCTTCTCTTAGAGTGTGATACATTGTTGCCAATCATGGCTTTTTTTCCTGTAATCTGACAAATTTTTGACATTTCTATCTTTAATTTATTGTTGCTTTTTTGTGGAATTATCCCAAATCGGGCACAAAGATAACGCTTATATACCAAATAAACAAACTATTAAAGCGAAAAAAGACGAATTACGCGTTTTTTCATCAACTACCCTAAAGGATCGTTTCCCTTTTCACGGCCATGAGTAACAATTTCAGCGCATTTACTGCGGCATTGTTGCTATTCTCGGCACGCCCTTGGTTGCCCGTTTGTAAGTAGGTAAGAATGTATTCTCCGTAAGCGGCTGCCATCCAGATGGTTCCTACAGGCTTCGAAGGAGTTCCTCCCTCCGGCCCTGCAATGCCCGATGTGGCAACTGCGCAAGTTGCGCCGAATGCTTTCTGTGCACCGCGTACCATCTCTACGACCGTAGCTTCGCTGACTGCGCCACATTCTTCGAGGGTTTCTTTTCGAACACCCAGCAAATCTTGCTTTGCGCTATTGGCGTAAGCCACTATGCCACCGAGGAAGAATTCCGAACACCCCGCAAGGGATGTAATTCTCGAGGCGATGCGCCCACCTGAACAGCTTTCTGCTGTAGCGAGTGTTACACCTAGGAGCGTTAAACGCTGTGCCACGAGTTCCTCCGTAGAGTGGTTCGTACGCGAGCTGTCAAGCTCCTCCTCTATCCTACTAATTGGTATAATTTGCATACTTCTATATGCCATTGTCTTAGCGGTGCGCGCATGGTTAAGCATCATGGACCACGGTCTACGCGTTTTTTTGACGATGCAAAGATACAAACTATACTTGGAACAACCAAACTTTTCAAAGTTTTTTTGTGGAATATGCTTTCTTTTTTCTTTATACTTAACTTAGTCGACTTGAAGAGAAGCTTATGTTCCGACAAACAGTTCCGCATCTTTTTCCAAAAAGCCCTAGGGCTAATTTCCGAAAGCCGTAGGGCTTTTTCTATTTTCCCCTAGGGCAAAACAGAAAAACATGCTAATGAATTGTGGAAAAGAAAGTATACTCTATCGAAAAAGATTGCTTTTTCACTCAAGAAACGAAGGTATACTCCGAAAAAAGTTTTATCTTTGTCGCGAAGAAGCAATAAAAAAGCTGTTAGCTTATTTATTCACGCCCACCTTATTATATTATATACAGTTGCTACTCAGAAACTCAATATTCGTTTAGACATGCCAATTTCACGCTATCTACTTTCCTCTCTCTCCGCCATCTTACTCCTTTCTTTGGCGAGTTGTCGCTCTTCCGAAAGCAGAATCATGCGTCGATATATCCATGAAGCTGAAGACAAATTAGGAATGAGTATCGAGAAAAAAGACTATTTTCCACTATATCTTGAAGTCGCCGACTGGTTGGGAACTCCCTATCGCTACGGAGGAATGAGCAAAAACGGAGTTGATTGTTCGGGATTCACTTGTGCCGTTTTTCAAAAAGCCTACGATCGACGACTACCGCGTAACTCACAGCAGCAATACGAGTTCAGCAAGCGGAAAATAAAGAAAGAAGCTCTAAAAGAAGGAGATCTTGTTTTTTTCACCGGAAAGAACGCAAAAAGCAGCGTCAGCCACGTAGGCATCTATCTAAAAGAAGGGAAATTTGCCCACGCCAGTAGTAGTCGCGGAGTGATGATCAGTGAATTAGATGAGAGCTACTGGCAGCAAAATTGGGTTATCGGAGGTCGAACAAGATGATTTTTCAGCACACACTCTTTTTTTTCATAAAAAGATTTGCACGAAATAAAAAGAATTAGTATCTTTGCACCCGATTATTCCTCAGCAGGTTAAAGAAGTGTGATTGAAAGAAATCTCCACCTGTCGGATAAAACCTATAAAATTGCATTATAAAATGTACGCAATTGTAGAAATTAATGGTCAGCAGTTTAAAGCTGAAGCTGGCAAAAAGCTATTCGTTCACCACATTCAAGGTGCTGAGAATGGCGCTAACGTGGAGTTTGACAAAGTATTGTTGATCGAAAACGAAGGCAACATCACTGTAGGTGTACCCACTATTGAGGGTGCAAAAGTAGTTGCAGAGGTTAAGACCGCACTTGTTAAGGGTGATAAAGTACTTATCTTCCACAAAAAGAGACGCAAAGGCTACCGCAAACTGAACGGTCACCGTCAACAGTTCTCTGAGATCACAATTAAAGAAGTAGTAGCTTAATCATTTAAAGTTTAGAAGAAATGGCACATAAAAAAGGTGTAGGTAGTTCTAAGAACGGCCGCGAATCAGCAAGCAAAAGATTAGGTGTTAAGATTTTCGGTGGTCAAGCATGCAAAGCAGGTAACATCATCGTACGTCAAAGAGGTACTGTTCACAATCCGGGTGAGAACATCGGTATGGGCAAAGACCACACGCTTTATGCACTTGAAGATGGCTTGGTACGCTTTAAGAAAGGTCGCAGCGACAGAAGCTATGTTTCTGTAGTTCCTTTTACCGAGGCATAAACTGAAATCCCTCTTCAAGAGAGAAACAAAAAATAAAAAGAGAGAGTCCTCACGAGGAGTTCTCTCTTTTTGCTTTAAAAATACAATACTAACCAGAAAACTACAACAATGAGAACACACAAACATTCATTCGCACTACTTCTACTGGGAGGTGCATTAACACTCTTCTGCCCTACTCTTCAAGCCGGACATATCGATACCATACAGGTAAGCAGCCCCTCGATGAAGAAAACTGTGGAGTGCTACGTAGTTGAACCTGATAAAGCTTCTGCCACGCACCCCATGCCTGTACTTTATCTGCTACACGGATACGGAGGAAACGCAGGCACGTGGCTACGCATCAAACCCCAACTAAAAGACTTGGCCGACACGTACGGCATGTACATTGTATGTCCCGATGGTAAGAACTCGTGGTATTGGGACAGTCCGCAGAATCCGGAGATGCGCTACGAAACATTCGTCAGTAAAGAACTTATCACAGGTATCGACCAACGTTATCATACCATTCCTCAGCGGACTGCTCGCGCCATCACCGGTTTATCGATGGGTGGACACGGTGGCATGTGGATTTCCATTCGTCACAAAGACACCTTTGGAGCAGCAGGAAGTACCAGTGGCGGAGTCGACATTCGTCCTTTCCCTAAAGAATGGGAAATGAGCAAACAGCTAGGAAGTGAAACTGACCACCAACGCGTTTGGGATGAACACAGTGCGATCAACCTAATCGAGACTCTTAAAAACGGGGATCTGGCACTGATTATCGACTGCGGCTACAGTGACTTCTTTCGCGAAGTGAACGAAGCCTTCCATCAAAAGCTGTTGAAACAAGGTATTGACCACGACTATATTGTGCGTCCCGGTGCACATACGGGTGACTATTGGTTTAATTCGATCGATACACAGTTACTCTTCTTTAGCAAGTATTTTCAAAACAATAATACCGCAAAACTATGAAAAGGAAAATTCTATTTACCCTGGCTATCGTACTCCTTAGCCTCGCATCAGCTAGTGCACAAACTACACAAGCTACTATCAACGAGTACCTCAAATCTGCTGAACGTGGAGATGCTGCCGGACAAAACAATCTGGGCAACAGCTACTATTACGGATACGGTGTAACGCAGAACTATCAACAGGCTATCTATTGGTTTGAGAAAGCTGCCGGACAGGGCTTTGCAGATGCACAATACAACCTTGCCAGCTGTTTCTATAACGGAAACGGCATCGAGAAGAATATCTCTGAAGCAATCGTCTGGTTCGAGAAAGCTGCAAAGCAAGGCCATGCCGGTGCACAAAACAATCTCGGCACTTGCTATTTTAATGGACAAGGTGTAAAGAAGGATCCCAAGAAAGCTTACGAATGGTTCGAGAAGGCTGCTCTACAAGGCCATGCCGGTGCACAAAATAATCTCGGACTTTGCTATACGGAAGGGAAAGGTACCACTCGCAATCATAGCAAAGCTGCTGAAATGTATCGCAAAGCTGCTGAACAAGGCAACGCAATCGGTCAATATAACCTTGCAGTCTGTTACGACAATGGCCAGGGTGTAAAGCAGGATCGCAAAGAAGCTAAGAAATGGCTCAGCAAATCAGTACAACAAGGTAATGCAAAAGCTGCAAAACTAGCCAAGAAGAAAAGATTCAATGAATAGATAGAACAGTAGTTCTTATTGCTATCAATGCTTTCATTGCTAGCAATGAAACTGTGGTTCTCATTGCCACGTGTTTGAACAATATCTTACTTTTCTTTAGATTCTCTTCAAAGAACATTACTTTCTTTGATACATATAGCTTTATCTATTTCTTTTTAGAGAAGATCCCTTTTAATACATAATAGCCTTTTCTCTATAAAATAGTCTTTGTTTCAATAGCGTTTCGTCTGTTTCAATAAGATAAAGATTTAAAAGCTATAAAACATTGAGGGCAGTTTACTAGTAGTAAGCTGCCCTCAATATTTGTATTTATTTCCTTCCTGAAAGTTCTTTAGAACTCGCAACTTCCCGGGGTACGTGGGAAAGGTATTACGTCGCGAATGTTTGCCATGCCGGTTACGAAGAGCAACAAGCGTTCGAAGCCTAAGCCGAAGCCGGAGTGAGGACAAGTACCAAAACGACGGGTATCGAGATACCACCACATATCTTTCATTGGAATATCCAACTCTTCAATACGGGCAGTAAGCTTGTCGAGGTTTTCTTCACGCTCCGATCCGCCAATGATCTCGCCAATCTTTGGGAAAAGCACATCCATTGCACGAACTGTCTTTCCGTCTTCGTTCAACTTCATGTAGAAAGCTTTAATCTCTTTCGGATAGTCGGTAAGAATTACAGGACGTTTGAAATGCTGCTCTACCAAGAAACGCTCATGCTCAGAAGCCAAATCGCAGCCCCAGTATACAGGATATTCAAATTTCTGTCCACCGGCAATCGCTGCTTCAAGGATAGTGATACCTTCGGTATAAGGCAGACGAACAAAATCAGTTTCTACTACACCGTGCAAACGCTCTACAAGTTCCTTATCGAACATATCGTTGAGGAATTGTATATCGTCTACGCAATTAGTAATCGCCCATTTTACACAATATTTGATGAACTCTTCAGCTAAATCCATATTGTCGATGATGTCGTTGAAAGCAACCTCAGGCTCAATCATCCAGAACTCAGCCAAGTGGCGGGGAGTATTGGAGTTCTCAGCACGGAAAGTCGGGCCGAAAGTATAGATAGCGCCTAAAGCGGTAGCTGCCAATTCGCCCTCAAGCTGACCGGATACGGTAAGTGAAGCTTGACGACCGAAAAAGTCATCCGAGAAGATAAGTGTTCCGTCTTCGTTTTTCTTTAAGTCGTATAGGTTCTTTGTGGTTACTTGGAACATCTGACCGGCTCCTTCACAGTCGCTGGCAGTAATGATGGGAGCATTGAAATAAAAGAATCCACGTTCGTGAAAGAATGAATGGATGGCCATAGCCATGTTATGACGAATACGAAATATAGCTCCAAAGGTGTTGGTACGCGGACGAAGGTGAGCGATTTCACGAAGGTACTCCAACGAATGACCTTTCTTCTGAAGAGGATATTCGTTAGGATCGGCCGATCCGTACACTTCGATGCTGCATGCTTGTAGCTCTACCGATTGACCTTTGCCGATCGACTGTACCACAGTTCCTTCTACACTAATACAAGCACCTGTTGTAATCTGCTTTAGCATCTCTATATCGAAGTTTTCTAATTCAACAACTATTTGAATGTTGTGAATGGTAGAACCGTCGTTCAACGCAATAAAGCTTACACTTTTACTACCACGCTTGCTGCGTACCCAGCCTTTTACATTTATAACCTGGCCATAGGTTTCTAGCTTAAGAGCCTCGGATATTTTAGTTCTTTTCATCGTTCTTTATAGATTTAGTATGAAGTGTGGGTGACTTTCTACAGCCACCCACACGAAATAATATTTATTCGAAAGCACCCATGCGAAGCATGTTCACCTCTTGTTCTGTTAAGAAGCGCCAGTCGCCACGACGAAGGTTCTTTTTGGTAAGACCTGCAAAGAGCACACGGTCGAGTCGAGTTACACGATAACCTAGATGTTCAAAGATACGGCGTACGATGCGGTTCTTTCCTGAATGGATTTCGATGCCGACTTCTTTGCGATCGTCTTCATTGGAAAAGCCTACTGCGTCTGCTTGAACCATTCCGTCTTCCAACTCAATACCGGAAGCGATTTTGTCGAGATCTTCTTTCGAAACCACTCTATCGCAAGTTACCTGATAGACTTTCTTTTTCAAGAACTTTGGATGTGTAAGCTTAGATGCCAACTCTCCATCGTTTGTCAACAACAAAACACCGGTAGTGTTACGGTCGAGACGACCTACGGGATAGATGCGTTCGCGACAAGCATTGTTTACCAACTGCATCACGGTTTTACGTTCCTGAGGATCGTCGACTGTGGTTACACAATCTTTGGGCTTATTGAGCAACACGTAAACCTTACGTTCTAGTTGAACGGGTTCTTCGTGGAATCTCACTTCGTCGGTGCGCGTTACCTTAGTACCAAGTTCTGTTACTACTGCCCCATTCACTGAAACTACTCCTGCTGTGATGAACTCATCGGCTTCGCGACGTGAACAAACTCCGGCATTCGATAGATATTTATTTAGACGAATAGGTGCATTCGGATCAAGATTCTCTTCCTTATAGGTAATCTGTTTCTTCAGACTGTAATTGTTGTTGTAAGGACGTGGTCCATCGGAATTGCGACGATAACCTCCACGGTCTCCGCCACGATCACCACCATTGTAACGAGAGTTGCCATAGCTTCTTTCGCCGTCTCCTTCATTGCGGGGACGATAAGGACGATTCGGACGATCACCATAACTGCCTGAACGATCGCCATAGCTATTTGAACGGTCGCCACCATAGCTATTCGAGCGATCGCCATAACTGTTCGAACGCTCACCACCATAGCTATTTGCTGAACGGTCACGATCACCATAACTATTAGAGCGGTCACCATAATTATTGTTCGGACGATCACCATAGCTACGATGTTCACCATAGCTGCGACGCTCACCACCTTCTGCATTATTATAAGAAGGACGATAAGGACGGTTGGGACGATCACCATACGAGCTACCACCTCCTTGAGAACGATAAGCTGAATTCTGTCGCCATGGTTTATCTTCTCCACCCTGTGAAGAACGTGAATCACCACCTTCATTATTATAACGAGGGCGATAAGGACGATCACCTGCTGGACGATCGCTTGTATTATCAGAACGTCTTTCGTAACCTCCGGCTACACGTGGACGATAAGGACGATCACCATAAGAGGAACGGTCGCCGTAAGAAGGACGAGTTTCTCCGTTCTCTGTAGAAGGAGCTTGTTCGCCGCCTTCTGCATTGTTGTAGCGATTATAAGGACGTGACTGGCTCTGACCATAGCTGCGACGCTCACCGCCACCATATTGAGGACGATCCGAATTGCTCTGATAAGGGCGATCCGAACGACCATATTGAGAACGGCCTTGGTAGCCACCACTCGTATTACTGCTATAGCGTTCGCCATTGCTGCTGTGTTGAATGCGCGGACGATAAGGACGGCCATCTTCACGATCACCAGAGCCTTCGCTACGAGTTTCTTTCTTTTCTTCATTTCGTGGAGCACTACCCTCACCGGCAGCTGCTTTCCAATCTTCATTTGTGTCCATTTCTTTGGAGTACTTAAATATTAATATAATAAAATTTCGGCCTCGCGGCCTTTGTGTTAAATTCCTGTATAGCTGTGTGGAGTAATTGCACGTAGCTCTTGCTTAATGCTTTCACTAACCGCTAGCGTTTCGATGAATTCTTTTATAGATTGCTCATTAATGCCGGTATTGGTGCGAGTTAACGCTTTCAATGCTTCGTAAGGATGTGGATAAGCTTCGCGACGCAATATCGTTTGAATAGCTTCTGCTACCACACTCCAACAACCATCGAGGTCGGCATTAATCTTCTTTTCGTTCAACAACAACTTACGAAGTCCTTTTAAAGAACTTTGAATGGCTATAATAGTATGCCCGATAGGTACACCTACATTACGCAACACAGTAGAATCGGTAAGGTCACGTTGCAAGCGACTGATAGGAAGCTTGTTCGATAGATGATCAAAAATTACATTTGCCATACCCAAATTACCTTCTGAGTTTTCAAAATCAATAGGATTTACTTTATGAGGCATAGCACTCGAACCTACTTCACCTTCTTTTATTTTCTGTTTGAAATAATCCATAGAGATATACATCCAGAAATCACGATTCATATCGATCATAATGACGTTAATACGACGCATAGCATCGAATACCGCAGAAAGATTGTCGTAGTTAGAAATCTGTGTAGTAAACTCTTCACGCTCAAGACCAAGCTTTTCGGAAACAAACTTATTACCAAACTCTCCCCAGTTAAACGAAGGATAAGCTACATGGTGTGCATTGTAATTACCGGTAGCTCCTCCAAACTTTGCAGAAATGGAGCACGATTTCAACATATTCAATTGACGCGTCAAACGATATACATATACGTTGATTTCCTTTCCCAAGCGAGTCGGCGAAGCCGGTTGGCCGTGTGTTTTAGCCAGCATCGGAATTTCAGCCCATTTGGTAGCATAGCTGCTGAGAAGAGCTATCAATTCCTCTATTTGAGGATAATATTCTGTGGCCAAAGCCTCTTTTATAGACAAAGGAACAGAAGTATTATTTATATCTTGCGAAGTAAGCCCAAAATGGATAAACTCCTTGTAAGCTTCTAGTCCGCCGATTTTATCGAATTCTTCTTTGATGAAGTATTCTACCGCTTTCACATCATGGTTTGTAACACTCTCGATGTCTTTCACTCGTTGTGCATCGGCTTCCGTAAAATTACGATAAATATCCCGAAGACGTTCATAGTAAGAAGTATCAAGGTCTTTCAGTTGTGGTAAGGGTAACTCACAAAGGGTTATAAAATACTCAATTTCTACACGAATGCGATAGCGTATTAGCGCAAATTCAGAAAAGTAATCAGCTAAAGCTTCTGCTTTGCCTCTGTAGCGGCCGTCAATTGGCGATATGGCCGTAAGGATATCAAGTTCCATAAACTTATAAACATATTTATATCAGGCTGCAAAGGTACACATTTTCTTTGAGATACTCAGCACTTCAAGGAATTAATAAAGAAAAAATATACTAAAAAAGCTACACTTCTTTTAACAGAGAGTGTAGCTTCTTTCATTTTTTATGCGTTATTATCGTCTTTTCAGAAGCTCTCGATGAAAATCGATTTCAGCTTTCTGGATCCTATAGATCTTCTCGCACGACAAAAAAGCCTTGAATTTATAATAATATTGCTTTTCAAGCTTATCGGCTGCAATACGGTTATTATAAGCTTCTTCCATTACCTTGCCGTATTCGGCATCACTATGCGATCCTTGGCATAGCTTTTTATCTTTCTCCCAGGGAGCGCCATTTAGCTTGCGAACTTTGTCTTTCATCTCGAAATAAAGAGGGAAAAAGCGAACTGCTTCCTGTTCGGTAAGGGAAGCCTTAGCCGTAATGTAAGCTTGCTCCTTGGCACGAAACTCCTCTCGAGAAAGGCGAGGCTGTGCCCACATAGAGC
>JAGPIY010000163.1 GCA_018054715.1 Bacteroidaceae bacterium | reverse complement strand
TATTTACGGCACGTAACAAGGTACTTTTTCCACATCCGGAAGGTCCCATAATGGCTGTAATTCGATTTTCTTTCAAATCAGCATTTACCTGATTTACAGCATTCTTTCCCGGCACATAAGACACCGACAAATTCTTGAATTGTAAAACGGGATTTTGTATCGTCTTTTTTATTGTATTCTCCATTTTCTAGCTACTTGTTTTGCAATTAAATTTAATATAAAAATGAGCATCATCAAGAAAAGAGAAGAGCTCCAAATCATATCTACTAGGTTTGGGTCATTATAGAATTCCCAAATTAAAAGTGGCACAGCACTCGTGGGACTAACTACATCCCAGTTTATCATCGTACTTCCTAATGCTGTAAGCATCAACGGAGCAGTTTCTCCCATTACACGCGAAACAGCCAACAAAATGCCTGTAAACAAACCTCCAAATGCAGAGGGAAGCATCACCTTTAGCATCACTGCCCAATAAGGTGCTCCAAGTGCCAAAGCAGCTTCTTTCAGACTAATAGGAAGCATTCGTAATGTTTCTTCCGTAGAACGTACAATCAAAGGCAACATCATAATAGCCAAAGCAGTAGATCCGGCCAAAGCCGAATAAGATCCCAACGGCTTCACCACCCAAGCATAGGCTATGATACCAATTACGATAGAGGGGGTTCCCTGCAACAAGTCGGTCAGAAATCGAATAACTCCTGAATAAAAAGTTTTAGGTTTTTCTGCTAAATAAATGCCGGAAAAGATGCCAACCGGAATAGCTACTAAAGAAGCAAGACCTACCATTAGCAATGTACCCATTATACCATTGGCAATACCGCCGGGAATGATTTCACCATTTCCTCTGGCTAACATTGCATCCAACGTACTAGGAGCAACTTCTGTAAAGAAATCGAAGTTTATCTGTTTTAATCCTTTCTTTCCCAGTTCCCAAATAATAGCAAACAATGGAACCACTGTCAATGCAGAGAAGAGGCAAATTAGTCCAAAGAACAAACGATCCTTTAAAACTCTATAGTTAAGTGCATTCATTCCCATCATGCCGTAAATCTTTTTATAATCATTTTACCGATAAAGTTTATCACCGCAGTTATCAAGAACAGCAACAAGCCAATTGCAATCAACGAACTATACTTTAACCCGTCTGCTTCACCAAACTGATTGGCTATAACACTTGCCATGGTATTTCCGGTACTCGTAATTGAAGTCGGTATTAAATTGGTGTTACCTATTAACATCGTCACTGCCATGGTTTCACCCAATGCTCTACCCAATGCAAGTATGTAGCTCGCAAAGATGCCCGACCCTGCAACCGGAAAAGACACCATACGAATCACATCAAAACGAGTAGCTCCCAAACTGTAAGCCGCTTCTTTCAAATCGTTCGGAACCATCTTTATAAACTCACAACTTAATGAAGCTGCATACGGAACAATCATAACTGCCAATACCATTGCCGCAGTAAGTACTCCAAAACCTTGTTCGGAAATACCTGAATCCATCAAAAGTGGCCTCAACGTATAAAATCCCCACAATCCATATACTATTGATGGAATTCCCGCCAACAAATCGATCACCGAAGAAATCACCGAAGAAATTTTTTTCCCGTTGAAATACTCACCCATAAACAAGGCTACCGGAAGAGAGAAAGGAATACAGAACAAAAGTGCCAGAAAGGAAGTTAATACAGTGCCTACAATAAATATCAACGCTCCATAATTTTCACTTCCCGACGTAGGATCCCACGCAGAAGAAGATACAAAATTAAAAAAGCCGAAATGAAGTAAGGAACTCCATGCTCCCGTTACGAGAGCATAGATCATTCCACCACTGATCAATAGAATCAGTAAAGAGCATATCAGCAATAAGCGTTTAAACAAAAGATCTTTCATCTCTTTTCGCTTTTTTATTTAAGAAGCACTTGCCCCTTGTAAGTAATTGTTTTCAGGAGTTCTTTTGCATTAGCTATTACACTGGCAGGAAGTGGAGCATAATTAACCTGCGAAGGCAATTTCTGCGCTTCGGTATCAAGCATCCAGCTAACTAGTTTTACAGTAGATTCAGCCTGAGCCAACGAACGTTTGTTATAATCTTGTTCTTTATATAGCAATATCCAAGTAAAGCAACTAATCGGATAAGCCTCCGGTGCTGATGAATTGGTTATCATGCTACGAGTATCCGCAGGAAGTTCTATGTCCGCTGCTGCTGAAATGCTTTTTACATTTGGAGCAACAAACTTACCCGCAGTATTCTTCAATTGTGCAGAAGCAAGTTTTTGTGCGAATGCATATTCCGATCCGACATAACCAATAGCTCCTTCAGTTTGACTAATAGTACCTGATACTCCGGGATTTCCTTTTGAAGAAAGACCTACAGGCCATTTCAATGATTTTCCCGTACCCACTTGTGCTTTCCACTCTGGGCTCACTTTTGTTAAATAATCACTGAATATATAAGTAGTTCCACTACCATCAGAGCGATATACGGGTGCAATTTTCTTATTCGGTAAACTTACTCCCGGATTTACTGCTATTAGTCGCGAATCGTTCCACTTGGTTATTTTTCCCAAATAAATGTCAGCAACAATATCTCCCGTTAATTTGAGATTCTTTACCTGAGGTAAATTATAAGCAAGAACAACCGCACCCATACAGGTTGGGATGTGCACCACAGCAGGCATTTGCTTCATTTCTTCGTCACTTAAAAAAGCATCACTACCGGCGAAATCAACAACCTTATCTTTCAAGCTTCGAATTCCTCCTCCGCTACCAATACCACCGTATGTGATTTCTACATTATTGGCATCTTGGTAAGTTTTGAAAGCCAATGTATAATAAGGTAATGGAAAAGTAGCTCCCGCACCAGCTAAAGCTGATTCGCTTTTTTGCTTCTGTCCATTTCCACATGCAGACATCACTATCGTCACAGCTGCAATCATTAAATGATTCAATCTAAACATCTTAATAGTTTTTTGTTTATTCTGGGTACAAAGATAGGGGGCTGTTGTTTCAAGCAGGTTAAAGCAATGTTACAATCCGGTTACATAATGATTCTTTTGAGTGGGTAAAAAATGTTTGTATTATTTTTGTAACCTCTTTAAGTACAAAATTACTTCTTTATATAGACTAAAAATTACTTCTTTGTAGCAAAGTAGTCCCGAATCTTCTCATATGAATTATGGTAAAGTTCATAATCTTTATCATTCAGTGGGAAATCTTTTGCCGGAAGTATAGGAATCACTTTCACCTGATGAGTCTTAGCTTCATAAATATTTCCACAAATAGCTCTAAACACTTTTCCATCAACAGGCTGATAATAAGGCTGAATGCATTCCAAACCTTTACGGCGAGGTTGTGCACCGTGTAGAAAAGCATCATCATCACCGTAAAAATCGAGACGTTGCAACCAATAATTGGTCTGCAATGACATAGACAGAACGAACTCTATTGAGGGATTTTGATCTAACACCCATTTTATATGGTCTAGTCCCTTTATCGCTTTTTCCTCAGGAATCAAAACTCTTTTTCCTTTTGGAGCAGGCTCTATATAATCGTTGCACAAATTAGTAATATACATTTCATCGGGTTTAACGGTACATAGAGTCACATAAGAGAGATGATTAAAAAGATTACGTGCTTCTACATTACGACTCCGCTCACCATGATCTTCCGGAAAACTTCGAAAGTAATAATCGGCAAACATGGCCACCGTAGTTGCCGTATCCGACCATTGCAAGTTAGAATCTTCACCTATTACTAATATCTTCGCCGGATTTGCTGGTTTTAAGTCTTTTGATCTCATATCTTCTTTTTAATAAATTACTTAGATGCTAATAAATTAGTTTATCAACACGACAAAGATACACATTAAAACTTAAACTGAAGTGAATAAAAAAAAATACATGAATAAAAAAAACACAAAAGAAGAACAATTCAAACCTTATTCGAAAAATAAGTACTACTTTTGCACGCCGTTTTGATACGACAGTGCCATCAAGTATACAAATAAAAATATTGTTTTATTATGGGCAAACAAGTGTTTCAAACAGAGAGCACCTCAAGATGGAAAAAATTCCAATGGAGCATCAGACTTCTATTTTTCATTGCGGCTATTCTTATCGCAGCTTTGGTCATCATGCTTATCATCGACAAAAGTCCGAATCTCCCTTTCAAGCAGGACTACAAAAGTGTGATAACCGCTTCAAGACCGTTTATGCAAGAAACGAGGCTATCGAAAGAATACAAAGGATTCAGAAAATATATAGCCGATAAAAAGCTGCACACAAACTACGAGAAAGAAAAACGCGATAGAATAGATCGCCAAAAGAAAAATAGTGCAGGAATGTTAAATGCCGATACCGACAAAACGATAGATTCATGGAACAGATTCCCGGCAGGCATTCGTTCTGCATTCTACGTAGCTTGGGATCCACAATCTTTCTTCTCGCTGAAACGAAACATTAAGAATCTCAACCTTATAATGCCTGAATGGTTTTTTATCGATCCCAAAACAGATCAAC
>JAGPIY010000162.1 GCA_018054715.1 Bacteroidaceae bacterium | reverse complement strand
CTTCTACCCATAATCCTATTTTGGCATATATTCAAAATGCGGATGCTGATATTGTGTGTTTACAAGAATACCGTGTTCGAAAAGGAGATGATGCTTACCAAATTTCAGAAAAAGATATTCGTAAAGCACTCAATCAATATCGCTATTATCGAAAGGTTGAGGTAGGAAAAGATCTGAATCCGGGACAGAATCTAGCGCTTTTTTCTCGTTATCCGATTCTTTCGGTTAGCCCTTTTTCTTTTGACGATTCGGCCAATGGGGCTGCGGTATTTCGCTTGTTAATTGACAAGGATACGGTGAATGTGGTGAATTGCCATCTGGAAAGTAACAAGATGACAAAGGAAGACAAGGTGATTTATGAGGGCTTGATAAAGAACCCGGAGACGAATGGCGCGAAGGCGGGTGCTAAGTTGCTGATACGTAAGTTGGCAGAGGCTACTTCTAAGCGTTCTTTACAAGCTGATACAATAGCAAGTTGGATGAAGTCGCATCCCGGATCGTATTTTATGTGTGGCGATTTTAATGATATCCCAACTAGCTATACACATCGCATTTTGCTAGGTGACGGAGAAGATGCGTATGTGGAAGCGGGTCGTGGGTTAGGTATCTCGTACAATCAAAATAAGTTCTTTTTCCGGATCGACAATATCCTTCATAGTGCTGATTGGAAAGCACTTAAGTGCAAAGTCGACAATTCTATTTCGGAATCTGACCATTTCCCAATCTGGGCTTATTTCGTTCGCAAAAAGCATTAAAATTGGGGCTAAAATGCAAATATTCGCCCTTTTATTCGTTTGAATTGAAAAAAAAAGCTATATTTGCACGCTATTATAGATTAATTTCTTTATAGCGTGGGCTTATAATTTAAGAAATAATAATAAAAACAATAAATAACTTAAAAACAAAATGCAAAACAAAGGATTTGTAAAGGTGTTTGCGGTATTGCTGACTTTGGTATGCCTTTTTTATCTATCGTTCTCATTTGTGACTCGCTATTATGCCGATAAAGCTGTTGAGTATGCAAAAGGCGATGCCGATAAAGAAGCTCAGTTTCTTGACTCTATCTCAAATGAGAAGGTGTGGTTGGGTAACTATACTTACAAACAGTGTCGCGAAATGGAGATCGGTTTGGGTCTTGACCTTAAGGGCGGTATGAATGTAGTTTTGGAAGTTTCTGTAGGAGATGTTCTGAAAGCATTAGCCGACAACAATCAAAGCGAGGAATTTAATAAGGCTATTGCAGCTGCTACAAAGGCGCAAGAGAATAGTCAAGCTGATTTCGTTTCTCTTTTCGTTAGAGAGTACCACAAACTAGCTCCCGGCAAACCTTTGGCGGGCCTTTTTGCTACTCAACAAATGCGCGAAAAAGTAAACTCTAGCAGCTCAGATGCAGAAGTTGAAAAAGCATTGCGTGTAGAAGCTACTTCGGCTATCAATAATTCATATAATGTGCTTCGTTCACGTATCGACCGTTTTGGTGTGGTACAGCCTAATATCCAAACATTGGAAGGCACCATGGGGCGTATCATGATTGAGCTTCCGGGTGTACAAGATAAGCAACGTGTACGCGACTTGTTGCAAGGCTCTGCAAACTTGGAATTTTGGGAAACTTATGATTCGAAAGAAATTCTGCCTTATTTGCAAACTGTAGAAGATGCTATAAAAGCAGCTCAAGGGAATAAACCTGCAGCTACTGATTCTAGTGCTACGGCCGCCGGTACGGTTGCTGCAAAAGATACTGTGAAAACTAAGGCTGATAAGAATGCGGATCTTGCTATGTTTAAGAAAAATGATCAAGCTGCAGCCGCAGGAACCGATAAAACATCAACGCTCGATAAAGCTAAAGCGCTTAAGGAACATCCTCTGTTTGCAGTTCTCCAACCGAATCAAACCGGTGAGGGCTGTGTAGTAGGTTATGCTGCCGGTCGTGATACTGCGATGGTGAATCGTTATTTTGCGATGTCCTCTGTTAAAAACATACTACCTCGTGACTTGCAATTAAAATGGGGAGTGAAGTCGGAAAGCACTAAAGGCAAAATTTATACCCTTTACGCCATTAAGAGTACCTCACGTGATGGCCGTGCAGCACTTGGAGGTGATGTAGTTACTGATGCTCGTGATGAATTCGACCAGAACAACCAACAGGTGGTAGGTATGACTATGAACTCAGAAGGAGCTCGCCTTTGGGCACAGCTTACAAAGGAGAATATAGGACATAGCATTGCAATTGTACTCGATGGTTATGTATATTCTGCACCGAATGTGAATGCCGAAATTACTGGAGGTCGTTCTTCTATTTCGGGTAACTTTACTCCGGAAGAGGCGAAGGACTTAGCTAATGTGTTGAAATCGGGTAAGATGCCTGCTCCTGCGAAGATTGTACAAGAGGATGTGGTAGGCCCGAGTCTCGGACAGGAATCTATCAATGCGGGTATCATCTCTTTCGTAATTGCGATTGTGGTTTTGATGGTATACATGTGTATGCTTTATGGATTTATCCCCGGCATGGTTGCTAATGGTGCCCTGCTGTTCAATATGTTCTTTACGATTGGAGTACTAACTTCTTTCCAAGCGGCTCTTACACTTTCGGGTATTGCCGGTATGGTGCTTACCTTGGGTATTGCGGTGGATGCGAACGTGTTGATTTATGAACGTACCAAAGAGGAATTGCGTGCCGGTAAGAAGGTGAAGCAAGCGCTTTCGGATGGTTATTCGAATGCGTTCTCTGCAATTTTCGACTCGAATTTGACTTCTATTATCACGGGTATCATCCTCTTTAATTTTGGTACGGGCCCTATCCTTGGTTTCGCTACTACTTTGATTATTGGTTTGTTGGTATCGTTCTTTACGGCTGTGTTTATGACACGTGTGGTATTTGAGCATTTCCTTGCAAAAGAGAAATGGACGGAACTTACTTTCACTACTCGTTTCTCGAAACATCTATTGGCAAATACGGCTTACGACTTTATCGGATTCTCTAAGAAGGGACTTGCGATATTGGCAGTATTGCTTGTTATTAGCTTTGGCTTCTTTGCAACTCGTGGCTTGAGCAAGAGTATTGACTTCACGGGTGGCCGTAACTATTCGGTAGAATTTGTGAAACCAACTTCTCCTGAACAAGTTCGTAGCTTGATCGGAAATTCATTCCCTGTAAGTGTAGTGGCTATTGGTACAGATGGTAAGAAAGTACGTGTTTCTACGAACTATGGTATTGATAATAATTCAAAAGCCATGGATGCGGATATCGAACAAATGATTTTGAAAACATTGCCGGGCTCTACAATTGTATCTTCTCAGAAGGTTGGTCCTAGTGTGGCACACGACATTATGGTTGGTGCAATCTGGGCGGTTGTTTTGTCGCTATTAGCTATTGCTCTTTATATCTTGGTACGTTTCCGTAATATTGCTTTCTCAATCGGTTCTATTGTAGGTTTAGCCGCTGATACCGTATTAGTGATTGGTGCTTATTCAGCATTCTGGGGAATATTGCCTTTCTCGTTGGAGATTGACCAGACATTTATCGCGGCAATCTTGACGATCATCGGTTATTCTATTAATGATAAGGTGGTTATCTTCGACCGTGTGCGTGAGTTTATGCATTTGTATCCAACACGCAATAAGAAGCAACTGTTCGACGATTCGCTGAATACTACTTTAGCACGTACTATTAATACTTCGATGTGTACCTTGATTGTATTGCTCTGTATCTTCTGCTTTGGTGCGGAGGCTATTCGTAGCTTTGCTTTTGCTATGATGCTAGGTGTGGTTATTGGTACGCTGACTTCTATCTTTGTATCTGCTCCGATTGCTTACCATTTTTTAGACAGAAAAGAGAAGAAAGCTAAAAAGTTGAATGCATAAAGCTTAAAACTAAATCGGTCTAAGAGATTGATTAAATATAAAAGAGGCTGTCTCGATATAGATTTGAGATGGCCTCTTTGCTATTTCATAGGGGAGAATGAAATGAAAGAATATATTAAAGAGGAGGCTATTACACGAATGAATGAGTGGGCAAAAGAGGGAGAGCCTTTTGTCTTTATAATTAACTATGCACAGGATTGCTCCTTCGTAGAAAGGACTTCTTTGATTGATGCGGACGAATTGTTGTACGACTTGAATGGGTTTTCGAATGTGGACGGTCGTTCGAATAAATCTGTTGTTGAGAGTGAATTTACTCAATCGGTTCTATGGAAAATGACTCCTATTTCGTATGTGCATTATAAGCAGGAGTTCGATTGTGTGAAGGCTCACATTTTAGAAGGAAATAGTTACCTTACAAATTTGACTGCGGCTACGCCGATAGTTACTAATATTTCGCTTAAGGAGATGTTCTTTCGTTCGAAGGCACTTTATCGACTTTATATAAAGGAGCGCTTTGTGGTGTTTTCTCCGGAAATATTTATCCGAATTCAAGATGGAAAGATTCGCTCTTTTCCAATGAAAGGCACCATAGATGCAACTCTGCCCAATGCAGAGCAACAGTTACTGAACGATGCTAAAGAGGCGGCTGAACATGCTACTATTACGGATCTTATTCGGAATGATTTGAGTTGTGTGGCTACT
>JAGPIY010000161.1 GCA_018054715.1 Bacteroidaceae bacterium | reverse complement strand
TCGTGAATTAAATAATCCGTTCATCAATCGATTGAAAGAAGCTGATCCTGAATTATACAAGGATATGACAAAATATGGACGACGGAATATCGCTTGTCTTACGATTGCTCCTACAGGTACAACTAGCTTAATGACTCAAACTACATCTGGTATTGAACCAGTATTCCTACCTGTATATACACGCCGCCGCAAAGTAAATCCAAATGACACCGCAGTACATATTGACTATGTAGATGAATCAGGAGATGCTTTCGAAGAATATCTTGTTTATCACCCGAAATTCCTTACATGGATGCAAGCCAAAGGATTTGATACAACAAAACGATACACGCAAGAAGAAATTGATGAGTTAGTTGCTCAATCACCTTATTATAAAGCTACTTCAAATGATGTAGATTGGTTAATGAAAGTACGCATGCAAGGGGCTATTCAAAAATGGGTAGATCACTCTATTAGCGTAACTATCAATCTTCCATCCGATGTGGATGAAGATTTAGTAAATCGTCTATACATCGAAGCATGGCGTTCTGGATGCAAAGGATGTACCGTTTATCGAGACGGATGCAGAAGCGGAGTTATGATAGCTGTGCAAAAAGAAAAAAAGAATGACAACATTCCTGAATGTAAACCTCCACAAGTAACAGAAATCCGCCCTAAGGTTTTGGAATGCGATGTTATTCGTTTCCAAAACAGAAAAGAAAAGTGGGTAGCCTTTGTTGGATTGCTCGATGGGCATCCGTACGAAATTTTTACGGGCCTAGAAGATGATGAAGAAGGCATTCTTCTTCCTAAATCAGTCACAAAAGGACGTATTGTAAAAAATCTGGACGAAAACGGAAATAAACATTATGATTTTCAGTTCGAGAACAAGCGTGGATACAAAACCACAGTGGAAGGATTGAGCGAAAAATTCAATAAAGAATATTGGAACTATGCAAAACTAATTTCCGGTGTGCTACGCTGGCGTATGCCAATCGACGGAGTGATCAAACTTGTAGATTCTTTGCAACTGGATAGTGAAAATATTAACACATGGAAAACAGGTGTAGTACGTGCCCTTAAGAAGTATATACAAGATGGTACAGAAGCTAAAGGGAAAGTGTGTCCAAACTGCGGAAATGCTACATTAGTATATCAAGAAGGTTGCTTAATTTGTACAACCTGCGGTGCCTCACGTTGTGGCTAATTCTTTTTATTTTGACAAGCTAAGTGAATGAACCTCTATTTCCAACTAAAATATCGTACAAATTGGGGTGAAGACGTACGTCTACTAGGTTCTATTACCGAACTTGGAGAAAATAATCCTGATGAAGCCATCGTAATGAAAACTGCAGATGGAGAAAATTGGTATGTCGAAATTTCGGCAGAACTTCCATCAGAGACTTATCTTAGCTACACTTACTTAATTTTTAGAGGCGGCATCCCTATACGAAAAGAATGGGATGCCTTTTCGCGAACCATTCAACTACGTAGTACACCCTCACATGCGTATCATAGTTTTGACCAATGGCGGGAATTGCCTTCAGAAGCCGTTTTCTATACTAATGCTTTTACCAAAAACTTAATCGCTAGAAAAAGGGGATTTCCCATACAACGTACCTACCCAAAGGCTCTTGTCTTTAAAGCATTCTATCCACGAGTGCCTAACGGATATTGCATCGGCTTGCTTGGCGATCATCCCGCTTTAGGAGGATGGAATCCTGAAAAAGTTTTATTACTTAATGACGCAACTTTTCCAGAATGGCGCATTGAACTTGATGCTTCACGGCTTTGCTACCCAATAGAATACAAGTTCGTGCTTTATGACATGCGCGATCGATCCCTTGTAGCTTGGGAAAAGGGAAACAACAGGAAACTCAGAGAACCTCAAATCGGACCAAACGAAACAGCATTAATTGCAGACCACTTTCTCACCTTCCCATTGCCTGAATGGAAAGGCGCCGGTGTTGCAATTCCCGTCTTTTCATTACGTTCAGGAAACAGTTTTGGCATTGGTGATTTTAGCGACTTGAAACTGATGATCGATTGGGCTGTATTCACACATCTAAAAGTGGTACAGATATTGCCTATATACGATACCACAATAACTCATACATGGGCAGATTCATACCCATATAATAGCATTTCAATTTACGCTCTTCATCCAATTTATCTCTCACTTGAAAAAATGGGAAAACTGAATTCCGTGACTGAGAATATACGTTTTAAAGAGTTAAAGACGAAGCTTAATAGTCTTACTGAGGTTGATTATGAATCTGTAGAGCATTCCAAATGGGATTATTTTCAATTGTTGTATTTACAAGATGGTGAATCAATATTAAAGAGTGAATCCTTTGGGTCCTTTTTTCAAGCTAATAAAGAGTGGCTCATACCGTATGCTGCTTTTTCATACCTAAGAGACCAGTACCACACTGCTGACTTCAACGAATGGCCTCGTTTCTCAGTTTATGTCCAAGCAGAAATAGAAAAATTAGCGAATCCATCCAGCAAAGAATATTCGAAGATTGCTTTTTACTACTTTCTACAATATCATCTCCATCTTCAACTTTCAGAAGTTACGCAATACGCTCATTCAAAAGGGATTGTTTTAAAAGGAGATATTCCTATTGGCATTAGTCGCTATAGCGTAGAAGCTTGGAAAGAACCTCATTACTTTCATATAGGAAGACAAGCCGGTGCTCCTCCCGACGATTTCTCCGCGAATGGTCAGAACTGGGGATTTCCAACTTATAACTGGGAAACTATGGCACATGACAACTACAGATGGTGGATTCAACGATTTCAGAAAATGGCTGAATATTTTGATGCATATCGCATTGACCATATACTTGGTTTTTTTCGTATATGGGAAATCCCAACACATGCAGTACAAGGTATATTGGGGCAATTTTCGCCAGCTCTCCCCCTTTCTGCGGAAGAAATTGAAAGTTACGGCCTTACCTTCCAGTTAGAACGTTTTACTAAACCGACTTTCCAAGAAAGCTTTCTTGAAGATTTTTTTGGTTCTGAAGTCAAATTTGTAAAAAGAACATTTATGCAATCCTCAAAAGAGCTGGGCTATTATCAAATGCAAGTCTCTTTCGACACACAGCGGAAAATAGAAGCATATTTCGAAGAGATGAATGCTAAAAAAGTACTATTACCAAAGCAAGTGAGGATGCGTGACAAGCTCTATCACATTCTTTGTGACGTCCTTTTCATTTCGGATCATAAAGAGCCTCAACTTTACCACCCACGCATCAACGGACAAAAAACAGCTGTCTATCAATCCTTATCTGAGAGTGAGCGTGCTGCTTTTGATCGCATACATGAAGATTTTTTTTACCATCGTCACAATGAATTTTGGTATCAACAGGGGATGCAGAAGCTACCTCAATTAATTAGCTCCACACACATGTTAGTCTGTGGAGAGGATCTCGGCATGATTCCAGCCTGCGTTCCACGCGCTATGAATGAACTCCAAATTCTTTCACTTGAAATACAGCGAATGCCAAAAGGATGGACCGAATTTGCAAATCCATCAGAATATCCATATCATTCTGTTTCCACTCTATCTACTCACGATATGAGTACTCTGCGAGAATGGTGGCAAGAGAATCCATCCTCTACACAACGCTATTTTAATTTAATGCTAGTCCATCAAGGCATTGCACCTCCCGAAGCTAGCGGAGAACTTTGTGAAGAAATTATTCGCAGACAACTTATAAGTCAATCTATACTCTGCATACTTTCGTTTCAAGATTGGACTAGTATTGATGCCACTATACGGAATCCCAATATTGAAAAAGAGCGCATTAATACGCCCTCTAATCCCAAAAATTATTGGCGCTATCGAATGCATTTAACACTTGAAGAACTTTTAAAAAGCGATACACTAAATTATAAAATCCGCGGACTAATTTACCACTCAGAGCGGAATCCTCTATTTTAGGAAATAATTTAATCTGCATACATACAATTGAATATAATAATACTTTTTTTTATTACATAAATTGGTACGTATTTTTGCAATACGAGCTATATTAAAAAAACATTTAAAACAAAATTCTTTTAAATTAGCATCAACAGCCAAATCTGTATTGGCATTATCAATGACATAAGTCCCTATATAAAGCCATTTACTTAAATAAAAGACAGAAAGATATTCTTTTTGTATAAAAATATGGGGCGGAAAGCGTTTTTTATTAAAAAATATTTTTTTTCTCGGAATTGTTTTGTATCTTTGCTGCAGTAATATGTTTAATCACGAATTTAAAAGAATGTTATTATGAAAAGAATGTTTACAATTTTGACCGCAGCTCTAGTAGTTGGGTCAGTATCAGCTCAGAATGAAAAGAATAATCCGAACTACACAGAAAAATGGAATGATAACGTTTTTGTTTCTGTAGGTGCCGGTGCTACGATGGGACTTAGAGATGCTAATTATGGTAACGGATTTTGGCGTGCAGTAAACCCTGCATTTAAGGTTGCTCTTGGTAAGTATGTCAATCCACTATGGTCTTATCGACTGCAAGCAAATGGTAGTTGGAGAATGTCTTTGAGAGATGCGAATACAGGTATTCGTGACAAGCAAGAATATGTAAATATAGGTTTAGATGGAAT
>JAGPIY010000160.1 GCA_018054715.1 Bacteroidaceae bacterium | reverse complement strand
TTTTACAACAGATAATGCGGGAATGATAGCAATTGATGGCTATTACAAGTATCTTGATGGCGACTTTTGCGATATCAATGCTCCGGCTTATTCGCGCGTAACGATGTAATTTTACCTTATACACAATGGACGTATGAAGACTTTTAAAGGCATTATTGGAATCAGCATACTAGCTATATGCACAGGGTTAGCTAGTTGCTATTCTAGCCACTATGGTAGTCGCCATCACCATGGTAGTCACTATGGTAGTCATGCCACAGGCGTAGGTGCTTTCGTAGGAGGAGTTCTCGGAGCGGTCTTCGGTGAAGTTTTTCAGGGATACGATGGAAATCTTTTTGGTTCAACAGTAGGTACGTTGGCCGGAGCTGCGGTAGGTAGCGAAATTGCGAAAGGGCAGGAAATGCGACATCAGAATAAACAGAGCGATGCTTACTTTGAGCAATTAGACCAAGAAAATCGAGCTACGAATGAGCGTTACACAGATTTAAATACGCTAGGTCTTAGCGATGTGAGATTCTCTGATTCAAATAAAGATGGAACGATCGATGTGATGGAAGATTGCATACTTTCGTTTGTCATTACCAACCGAGGAGAAGTTACTGTCTACGAGGTTACACCTAAAATAGAGCTTCTCGGAGGAAAAGGTATTATTCTTTCGCCTTCTATCACAATCGATACGATCCGCTCAGGTGCATCTATGATATATACGGCTCATCTTCGTGCCAACAAGAAACTTCGAACGGGTGAAGCAATATTTCGTATCAAGGCCTCGGATAAGAACGACAATGCTGCTCAATCACAAATTTTCGTATTACCCACACGCAGTAAACGGGATGAAAAATAAAAAACATAAAGTAAAAGCGTTAACCTCTTTCAAAAAGGGTTAACGCTTTTACTTTATATTGTTTCCTTTAACGTATCACTTGTTTTACACCACGAATAGCACGAAGCTTCTTTATCAGTGAATCTAATTTAGAAACATCGCTGATGTTTACAGTTAACTGACCGGTGAATAATCCATCGTGCGACTCAATGCTAAAGCTACGTAGACTGGTATCGGGTTCTTTGCTAATTACAGAAGATATATTGGTTACAATACCAATATCATCAATACCCACTACACGAAGAGTGATAGGATACTGCTTTCCGGTTGCCTTTCCCGCCCAACGGGCTTTTACAATGCGATAGCCGAAACGTTCGCGCATCTGTGGAGCATTCGGGCAGTCGCAACGGTGCACCTTAATGCCTCCACTTACCGTAACAAAGCCAAAGACTTCGTCTCCATAAATAGGGTTACAACACTTCGACAGGGTAAAATCGATATCTCGTAAATTTTTATCAATTACAAGTACATCATCCTTCTTCGTCTGTTCGGTTTCAACGGTACTCAGACTATAGTTTTCGGCACTGCGATGTGGAATAATCTCCTCTGGTTCCTTCTCACGATGTGCGGACTCTAGGTACTTATCAACGACATCATTTACGTCAATCGTACCTTCAGCAATACTTTGATAGAAGTCGGTTACCGTCTTGTATCCCAGCTTCTTAATAAGACGCATCATTACGCCCTCATCGTATTCTATCTTTCTGTTTTTGAATTTGCGTTGAATATCTTCCTTCACAAAATCCGACTGTTTGGAGGCCATCTCTTTCAGTTCCTGACGAATCTTGGTTCGAGCCCTTCCGGTAGTTACGATATTCAGCCAACCGCTTTTGGGCGATTGAGAGTTAGAGGTCAATATTTCCACTTGGTCTCCACTGCTCAGCTCTTGACGGATCGGTGCATTTCGACCATTTACACGGGCTCCAATGCATCGGCAACCAAGTTTACTGTGAATGTGGAAAGCTAAGTCGAGCACCGTAGCACCTTTGGGCAACTTGAACAAATCACCTTTTGGGGTGAAGATAAATACATCATCAGCATAAAGATCCATCTTAAACTGATCCATTACGCGCATGTTGTCCTCATCATGGCTTTCAAGTGCCGAACGAACAGAGGCCAATATTTGTTCCATTCCGTTTTCTCCGGAAGCCTTTACCCCTTTATATCTCCAGTGCGCTGCTAAACCGCGTTCTGCAATTTCATCCATTCGTTGGGTACGAATTTGCACTTCTACCCATTTGGCTTCGGGGCCCATTACGGTTATGTGTAGACTTTCATAACCATTACTTTTCGGTATCGACAGCCAGTCGCGTAAGCGTTTAGGATTGGGCTGATACATATCCGCCACAATGGAATAAGCTTGCCAGCAGTCGAGTTTCTCACGATCTACAGGAGAATCAAGAATGATGCGAATGGCAAACAAATCGTAGATATGTTCGAATTCACAATGCTGCTTCTTCATTTTATTCCATATAGAATGAATGCTTTTAGTACGCCCTTTTATAGAAAAGGTGAGACCGGCTGCTTCAATCTTATTTTTTATAGGATCAATAAACGAAGTGATATAACGTTCACGTGAAGTTTTCGATTCGTTGAGTTTCTCCTTTATATCTTGATAGACTTTGGGCTCGGTATATTTCAGAGAAAGATCTTCTAACTCCGATTTTATTTTGTAAAGGCCTAATTTATGGGAGAGTGGGGCATAGAGGTAAGAAGCCTCTCCGGCAATTTGACGGCGGGCATTATCGTCTTCGGCATGACCTATCTGACGCATCAGATTTACACGGCTGGCTATCATTATAAGTATAACACGCATATCTTCTGCAAACGATAGCAGCAGATCGCGAAAGTTCTCGCTTTCAATGGTGGGAGCCTTACGATAAAGTTCGTCGGTTTTCTGTAGTCCTCCTATTATAGTAGCTACATCAGAGCCAAAAGCTTCGCTTATTTCTTCTTTCGAAAGATAACCCGATTTCACTGCTTCGTGCAGCATCACTCCTAAAAGAGGTGCTCCACGCATGTTGAGCTCTTCGACTATGATTAACGCGGTTTGTAAATCGCGTACTACCGGATGCATGCCAAAAAGATTGCGCTTGGATCGGCCTAAACGTGCGGCTTCAATTAGAATTTCCTTTAAACGTTTGGCTTGTGTATACGAAACACTATCCCAAGCTGATTGGCGGAGGCGGCGATAGAGTCTGATTAATTTGTGTCGTTCTATATCTGTAAGTTGCATCATATCGATATCCTATTGATTTTACAGCAGCGAAGATACGAAGAAAAAGTGAGAATTGAATAAAAAGCCTTTTCCTTTTACATTTTTTTTGAGGAAAGGAGACAATTTCGCGAAATAGTTTGTATCTTTGTCGTGAATTTATAGTAGACAATCAGTATGATTACAACGGAAGACAAAGAACTCCTCGCACATAAAAAAATCAGCGAGGCACAAATCGCAGAGCAACTAAAATCATTCGCCAAGGGCTTTCCTTTTCTGCAGCTTGACGCAGCGGCATCTATCGAAAAAGGCATCTTATTACCCAAGACAGTTGAAGCACAAGAATTTCTTAATGCATGGGATGATTATTTAAAAGAAAATGGTCACAGTATTCTTAAATTTGTACCGGCTTCTGGTGCTGCCAGCCGAATGTTTAAAGACTTATTTGCTTTTGTAGAATCCGATTATAACGAGCCAACTACTTCTTTTGAAAAGAATTTTATTGCTTATTTATCGGAATTTGCATTCTATGATGATTTGAATGTGGCTTGCCAAAAGCTAACTCAAAAAGATATCCCTGCATTACTTGCACAAGGGGGCGCAAAAATCATTGTAAAAACGTTACTGGACAAGGATGGTTTAAACTACGGGCAGTTACCTAAAGGGCTGCTCAAATTCCATTCATATCCTGATGGACCTCGTACTCCACTTGAGGAACATTTGGTAGAAGGTGCTTTGTACGCTGCTTCAAACGGAATAGTACGTTTGCACTTTACCGTATCGCCCGAGCATCGGGAGCTCTTCGAAACGCTAGTAAATAAATGTAAAGCAAAATACGAAACTCAGTTTGGAGTACAATACGAGGTTAGCTTCTCTGAACAAAAGTCAAGTACCGATACACTTGCTGTAGATATGAAGAACGAACCTTTCCGAATCAACGGAAAGTTGTTGTTCCGCCCGGGAGGTCATGGTGCACTCATCGAAAATTTAAATGAACTTGATGCAGATGTTATCTTTATTAAGAATATAGATAATGTGGTTCCCGACCGTCTAAAAGCAGAAGTTACTGCTTATAAGAAGCTCATTGCAGGAGTATTAGTTACTCTACAAAAACAAGCTTTTGAATATCTGCAGTTGCTTGACAGTGGAAAATATACTCCTGAACAGGTACGCGAAATTATTCAATTTGCACAAAAAAAGCTTTGCATCAAAAACCCCGAAACTAAAGTATTGGAAGATGCCAACTTGGTACTTTATCTAAAAAAGAAATTAAACCGTCCGATGCGTGTATGCGGCATGGTAAAGAACGTTGGCGAACCCGGTGGTGGCCCATTCTTAGCCTACAACTCTGACGGCACCATCTCGTTACAGATATTGGAATCTTCACAAATAGATATGGCTAACCCTACCAATAAATCAATGTTTGAAAAGGGTACGCACTTCAATCCGGTAGATTTAGTTTGCGCTGTAAAAGATTACAAAGGACAAAAGTTTGATCTCGCCAAATTTGTCGATAAATCAACCGGCTTCATTTCGTA
>JAGPIY010000159.1 GCA_018054715.1 Bacteroidaceae bacterium | reverse complement strand
ATTTCATGTGCTACCTCTGCAGGAACGTCAGGTAAGTTGAATGCAACTGCTGTAGCCAAACGGTTACCCGGATGGATGTAAAAAGAAGCACTTGGGCCTTCTACGATACCGTATCCGTCCAATTCCATCTTTTCGCCAGTAATACCAATACGATCGGTTATTGCATCTTGAATAGTGAGGTTGTTTAAAGGAAGTGCCTTTACAGCCTCTATGTCGGCAGCTTTAGCAGCAAGCGTGGCATCAAGAATTTGATTAGTTAATGCTACGAAGTCTGCATTTTTTGCTACGAAGTCAGTTTCGCATTTTAGTGCGATCACCACAGCAACAGTGCCGTTTGACTTTGCAACTACACAACCTTCAGAAGCTTCACGGTCAGAGCGCTTTGCAGCTACAGCCTGACCTTTTTTGCGAATGATTTCCATTGCTTTATCGAAGTCGTTTTCAGCTTCAGCCAAAGCATTTTTACAATCCATCATTCCTGCACCCGACATTTTACGGAGGTGCTGAATATCAGCCATTGATACAGCCATAATAATCTTTACTTTAAGGGGTTAAACTTATTCCTCAGTTGCAGCCTCTTCAGTAGCAACTACTTTTGTGGAATCAGCATTTTCTTCAGTTTTCTCGATACGAGCGCGTGAAGTTCTTTTCTTACCTTCACCCTTTGCAGCAGCAGCACCTTCTGCAGCTTCGCTATCAACCTTTTCAGCTTTGCGCTCTTCAAGGCCTTCTGCAATAGCAGCGCAGCAAGCTTCGATCACAATTTCAATTGATTTTGTTGCATCATCGTTTGCAGGAATTGCAAAATCAGCATTGTTAGGATCTGAATTTGTATCTACAATAGCGAAAACCGGAATACCTAAACGTTGTGCTTCGCGCACTGCGATGTTTTCCTTCATTACGTCTACAATAAACAATGCAGAAGGAAGACGAGTTAGATCCGAGATAGAACCTAGATTCTTTTCGAGTTTCGCACGTTGACGAGAAATCTGAAGAACTTCACGTTTAGAAAGATTGGAATAAGTGCCGTCCTGAGTAAGCTTATCGATGTTTGCCATCTTCTTTACTGCCTTGCGGATTGTAGGGAAGTTGGTTAACATACCACCGGGCCAACGCTCAATGACATAAGGCATATTTACAGAAGCGGCTTTAGTAGCAACTACTTCTTTAGCTTGTTTTTTAGTAGCGACAAAAAGAATTTTTTTGCCTGATTTAGCAATCTGTTTGAGTGCTTCGGCAGCTTCATCTACTTTAGCAACCGTTTTATGGAGGTCAATGATGTGGATACCATTGCGTTCCATGAAAATATAAGGAGCCATAGCGGGGTTCCACTTGCGCTTTAGGTGACCAAAGTGGCAACCGGCTTCCAATAATGTGTCAAATGTAGTACGTGACATACGTTTTTGATTTTTAATTCGTTTACTTTCTTTTTTGTTGTATTAAGAAGCTTTTTTTGGAAAAGCCAAACCAAAGTCTAGCTTTTTGTCTATTGATAGCTTCTTTCTCTCTTGATAACCAACTCGTGAGTAGCCGTAGCCGAGAGCGAGTCCCACGGGTTTAGATACTAAACGTAAATACGTAGCAGGAAGGTTTCCCCATCCAGCAATATGATTAACGTTTGCTGAACTGGAATCTGCGACGTGCTTTCGGCTGACCTGGCTTCTTACGCTCAACAGAACGTGGGTCGCGAGTCATGAAGCCTTCTGCGCGAAGAACTTTCTTGTCTTCAGCATTCATCTTTACTAGCGCACGAGCGATAGCAAGACGGAGAGCTTGAGACTGACCAGTGAAACCACCACCACAGAGATTTACTTTGATGTCGAACTTCTCAGCGACGTCCAAAGTCTGTAGGGGCTGTTTTACCACATACTGAAGAATGGTTGAAGGAAAATAAACAGCAAGATCACGCTTATTGATAGTAATCTTACCTGTACCCTCGGTTACGAAAATACGTGCTACCGCGCTTTTGCGACGGCCCAATGCGTTTACTACTTCCATTGATTCTTATTTAAGTGTGTTAATATCGATCGACTTGGGGCTCTGTGCTTGTTGCTTGTGCTCTGCACCTGCATATACATAGAGGTTTCCCAATAACTGTGCACCCAATTTGTTCTTGGGAAGCATTCCTTTTACGACCTTGCGCAACAATTTGTCTTCGCCTTTAGGACGAGCCATTAATGCAGCCGGTGTAATTTCACGCTGACCACCAGGATATCCTGTGTAGCTTAGATATACACGGTCGTTCCACTTGTTGCCTGTAAGTTTTACCTTATCAGCATTGATAATGATCACGTTGTCGCCACAATCGACGTGCGGTGTAAAGTTTGATTTGTACTTACCACGCAGAAGTTTTGCGACTTTTGAGCCTAGACGACCTAGCACTTGGTCTGTAGCATCTACTACAACCCATTCTTTTTGTGCGGTCACTTTGTTGGCAGAAACGGTCTTGTAACTTAAAGTATCCACTTCTTTTTTTTCTTTTTAAATTAACTACTAAAAAACTTTGTTATCTATCTCAGATAATAATCGGCTTGCAAAGGTACGGCTTTTCTTTGGAATCACAAAGAAATTTTGCTTTTTTATGAAAAGGGGTAACGATTTCTATTGATTTCGTTCTCTATTATATATAAATAAGGTACGCTTTTTAAAGACGTCCGTCTACTTCTGTCTTTGGGAAGATCCCTTTTATGTCGTAAATGATTCCTTTCTCAGTTACAAAATTGCGTATTTTTAGACTTTTGAATTCTTCGTGTCCTACGGCGAGGATTACGGCATCGAAAGTTTCGGATGGAAGCTCCTTTTTTATATTGATATGATATTCACGTTTTACGGAGGCTATATCCACCCAAGGATCGTGTATAGTTATGTATGGAGTGTATTTGCTGAGGGTGATATAAAGATCTTCCACTTTTGTATTGCGTGTGTCGGGGCAGTTTTCTTTAAATGAAAATCCTAAAATAAGTATTTTCGCACTTTTTATTAGTATGCCACGCTTTTCCATTAATTGTATGGCTTGAAAAGCAACGTACTCTCCCATGCCGTCGTTAATGTTACGAGCTTCACTGATTAGTCGTGGTAAGATGCCATATACTTGAGCCTTCTGAATTAGATAGTAGGGGTCAATAGAAATGCAATGCCCACCAACTAATCCGGGTTCCATTGGGATGAAATTCCATTTTGTTGAAGCTGCGGCGATTACTTCGCGAGTGTCGATTTCCATGGCATTGAAAATCTTAGCTAGCTCGTTCATGAAGGCGATATTTACATCGCGTTGTGTGTTTTCAATGATTTTTGCCGCTTCGGCTACTCGTATAGAGGAGGCTTTGAAAGTCCCACATTGTAATACAGACTGGTATAGCTTATCTACGAAATCAGCAATTTCGGGGGTGGAACCGGAGGTTACTTTCGTAATTCGTTCCACTGTGTGATTCTTATCTCCCGGATTTACTCGTTCGGGAGAATAGCCGATGAAGAAATCGATGTTGTATTTAAGAGCCGATGCTTGCTCTAGTACTGGTGCGCATTCTTCCTCTGTCATTCCCGGATATACAGTCGATTCGTAAATCACAAGATCGCCTTTTTGGAGCATCTTCCCCACCGTGTAACTGGCTTCAAGAAGAGGCTTAAGGTCGGGGCGATGATTGCTGTCGACAGGAGTCGGTACGGCAATGATGTAAACATTGCAAGCACGGAGAGGAACACTTAATTGGTCTGTAAGGGTAAAATTAGAGTTGTCCAGCAATTCTTGTAATTGTTCTGTACTAAGTTCCTGAGTGTGGTCAATGCCTTTTCTTAGTGTATTAACTCGTTCGGCGTTGTGGTCGAAACCGATTGTGGGATAGCGAGTGGCTAGTAGTCTTGCCAGTGGAAGCCCTACATAACCTAGTCCGATAATTCCTATGTGTAAATTGGGGTTTGCAATCATCCTTGGTTTGGTATTACTATTCGTTAACGAAAAGAAATAGCTTTTTATTGTCTATCGCTTAAAAATAAATATGTATCTTTGTCCCAATGAAAGAGCAATTGGAGAAGTCGATAACTTTACTGCAATTGACTACGATGGTAAGCAAAGTAGTGAAAGGTAATTTTGCCGTACCTTATTGGGTGCAGGCAGAATTAAGTGACGTACGTACTATTCCTAGCGGGCATTGTTATCTTGAACTTTTAGAAAAAGATGCGCAAAACAATGTACCCATAGCCCGTTGTCGGGCTACGATTTGGGCTCGTACGTGGCTGGGTTTGCAAACGCGTTTTGAACAAGAAACGGGTCAGCCATTTGTGGCAGGTTTAAAAGTATTAGTTTGTGTGAGCATTGAGTTTCATCCTACTTATGGATTCTCACTTAATATTTTAGATGTAGACCCTTCTTATACGATGGGCGATTTGCAAAAAAGACGTCGTGAAATTCTTTCACGTTTAGCAGAGGAAGGGGTCTTAAATGATAATAAGTCACTTAAGATGCCACTTTTTTTACAGCGCATTGCGGTGATTTCTTCTTCTTCAGCAGCCGGATACGGCGATTTCTCTCGTCAATTGGCTGAAAACCCGTATGGGTTTCATTTTGCCCCTGAATTATTTACAGCAATTATGCAGGGAGAGCAAACAGAACAAAGTATTTTATCTGCTTTAGACAAGATCCTGATTCGAATAGATGAGTTCGATTTGGTTGTAATTATTCGT
>JAGPIY010000158.1 GCA_018054715.1 Bacteroidaceae bacterium | reverse complement strand
CCTTTTACGTCTATTTTCCATTGCCATACTATGGGCGATTGAGCTGCTAGCTGCATGCAGCATATCCAACTAATGATTACTAATTTAATTGCTTTCATGTCGTATTTATTGGATATAGGGCTATTTTATTGGACGAAGAATCATTGCTTGCCCGCCTTTTGCTTTGATGCTAAAAGGTAGATTGTCTCCCTTTTTTAGAGTTACAATTCTTTTTTGGATAGAGCCTGCACCATCGTCTTCATAGATGGTAGTTGCATAATTTTGTGCTGCTTTTAGAAAGTCGAAGCAGATAGTGCTTTGCCAATTGTCGAAGCCGGCTACGTTGCCAATATACCATGTATCTCCTTTTCTTCGTGCTACGCTGATGTTTTTGCCTATGTCACCTGCCAGATAGTGTGATTCATCCCATACGGTGGGAACTTCGTTGAAGAATTCAATTTCTTCTTCATTGGTGTAATCTTTGGGTTTCCCATACCAATAAATGGATTGTAACGGACTAAAATAGACTACGGTTAATGCTAATTGTTGGGCTTTACTTACTTTTATATTCTTGCTGAAACTTTCTTTGGAGTTGGGGTAACAGAAAGTAAAGTCGGCCGGGCCTGCCAAAAATCGGGTGTAAGGTAAAACGGTGGTGTGGAAGGCATCCGGACAGTTTTCATCGCCTCTGATACCTTCTTGAGTGAGGAGGGCTGGGTATTTGCGACTTAAGCCTGTAGGTTTATAGTTGTCATGGATGTCGATGATAAATCCGTAATCAGTGGCTTTCTTTATAGCTGATGCAAGCCAGGTGATGCCCTCTTGTGTTAGGCCGTTGACAAATCCGAATTTTAGTCCACTCACGCCCCACTGTTTGTATAAAGGAAGAATAGTGTCCAGCTTTGCTCTCAAACCTATATAATTTACGTAAAGAATCACTCCAATTCCTTTCTCTTTGGCATGTTGGATGATAAGAGGCATATCCATTTGGGAAATAACTTGTGTAGGGTCGGATGTAGAACGAAATTCGGCACCATACCATCCTGCATCGAACATAATATATTGAAGGTTGTGTGTGGCAGCAAAGTCGATGCAGTCGAAACCACTTTGAGTGTTTAACTGTGATCTGATTAACTTCCCGGGTTTTATCCAACCGGATACTTCTTTTACGGAGGTGTCGGTTAGTTTTAAATAGAGGTCGCTATAGGCGTGCAATCCAATGGCTGTTTTCGAGATGCTGATTGTTCGCCAAGGGCTTCGAAAGGTTCCGGATGCTTGTACGATGGAATCTCTTGCAAAAGTAACTTCTAAACCGTTTCTAGTAGCTCCTTTTTTTAGCTCGGCTTTTGTATAGTTGTCGTTCTGAGCTTCACCAATGCTTAGATATAGTTTTCCGCTTTTTAAGGTGGCAGGGAAATCACAAGTTTTACTTAGGGTATCAATCGCGGTGGGAGTGAAGATACTTTCTTGATTATATTGATAGATAATTGAGGGTTGTGAAAGGTTGAATGCTGTACATTCTTTGCGAAAAATTTGATCCGAAATTTCGGTTTGGTGGTTTGTTTCGTAACGAAAGGCAACCGATCCATTGAAAACTCTTACTCTTATATTAAAAGGGGTTCCTGACGAAGTGCATGATAGAAGTATCTCATTATAATGGTTTATTATAGTGTCATTTTCTCCTAAGCTCCAAGCAATTTTCTCGTTTATAAGAACTGTCTTATTGGCTTTTATGGTACTTTTTTTACCTAATTCGCCGTAATTGGTATGCAGACCTAGTGCTGACCATGTAATGGCTTCTTGTCCGAAAGAGTAGATACGGTATTGTAGTGCACCTTGTCGGTTGACTGCAAATTCAACTTTTGTTTGTTGATCGGGTGCGGATATGGATACTGTTTTTACTTTAGCATATAGCTGAAAGGCAAGACTTAACAGTAAGAACGTTAAAAGTGTTTTTTGAAGAACTTTCATCTGTTTATTTGTTGTAATGGTTATAGTTCAAGATTATTCAGTAGCAAAGAGTAGGGTACCGAAGCCGGGTTGATCATAAGGTCTGGGGCCTGCACTTTCGGGACGGGTTTTGTTAACAACCCTTTGTAGAAATGGGGTATCTATGCCTTTCCGTTTTTGATAGTGGTTGAGTGGCATCTCGTATATAGGGCGGAATACGCCTCTGCCTTCTGTTGATATCTGTTCATGCTTGTAATGCCCGGTTTTATCGATATAGGGTGTAAAAGGGACTTCTTCACCCAGATTGTAGCGGGCGGTATATTCTAGTCCTTTTAGCAAGCGGTTGTGGTAAGCTCCATAGAGATCTATGCCTTGACTCCATGCTATTTCAGCTGCTTCGACTAAATTACCGATTCCCAATTGCACGTGTTGTTGATCGCGGCCACTTTCTTGACATTGTCCTTGTTCGTTGATGATATAATTGGGTAGACTGCCATTCCCTTTTCCATTGAGGTAGTAATTAACTCCTCGTTGAAAAATGTCGCGATCATTGCAAAAAACGCCGATTGCCATAGTCATCTTTACACAAGCGCTTCCCCAGTTGCCATTGGCATATTCAGCAAAATCTTTAACTACGGGATAGAAAATCTCTCGAAACATCTTCTCGCATTGTGCGATGTCTTCCGATTTCCAATCTTTGTAGGTGTACCGAAGGATTTCAGCACTGTTGATGAATTGATCACCATTCAATCCGGCTAGTAGTTCGGCATCGCGTGGAAGAATTGCTTTTAATGTATGGGAATAGGCATTTAGAATTTCCACAGCTTTACGGGCATGTGCGGAATCTCCGGTGGCAATCCACATGAGGGCATTGTAGTATGCTGCATTACAATCGTTGTCTACTTCAGCTTTGTGCAAACTTTTTTTAGAGTCGCGGGAAATAAGATCGAATGGTCCGCGCATTTTATAATCAGCTGAGGCCTGCGGGTACGATTGTAAGAGTTCGAAGGCGCTTTTCCATGGTTCTTTGCCGGTTTTTACCATCTCTTTAATATGTTGCAATGACTCTTGTGTATGAAGAATTCCCGGATGCACAAAGTCCTTTCCAACTAAGGAGCACGGAAATGTAACTTGCATAAAAATCAAGCAGAATAAAATCCATCTCAATCGTTTCATTTTTATTAAATTAGGAATAATCTATTATTAGAATTATCTAATATACGTACAATACTATTGTCTTTCTTAATTCTTTTACAGATTATAACATTTTATTTTGTTAATAAATTAAACATGTTATGGTAGGGATGGTTTTTTTTCTATATTTGCAGATACTAAAAAAAATCTCATGAAGAAAAAAAACTTATTTATTGCATTTTCATTTCTCCTGCAAATTTTTATATTGCAGGCTCAAGATTATACAAAGTTATCGCCTTATGCTTTCAGAAAAATGGAGAAATGGAAAATGACGAAGTTGAGTACTAAGGCGTTAGGGCTAGATAGTAGTACAACTGCAGAATATTTACCAGCTTTTGTGGAAGTGAATTCGGTCGAGACTTTAGATGCCTTGAAAGCTGCAGGTTGCCGCATACGGACTAAGGCAGGAATGATGGCTACAGCTGATATTCCTTATGATAAAGTGAACGAGATAAGTCAATGGGCTGGTGTTCAATATATTGATTGTGCTAGACAATTGAAGATGAGTAACGTGCCGCTTGATTCAGCTGCTGTGTTCTCGAATATATTTCCGGCTTATGAAAAAGTGAACTTACCGACTCCTTATACAGGAAAAGGAGTAATGGTAGGAATTGTGGATGTCGGATTTGATTATACGCATCCTACTTTATATGATACAACAGGCACTAATTACCGCCTGAAATTTGTATGGGATCAGAGAGCAGAAAAAGAATATAAAACTGAGGCAGACATACAAAATGCTGCTTACGATGTCGCTACTGAGTTTCATGGTACTCATGTAGCTGGTATCGCTGTTGGGAGTGGATATACAACGAACTATAGAGGGGCAGCCTTTGAAAGTGATCCTTATTTTGTATCTACTACCCTATATGATGATGACATTGTGGATGGGGTTGCTAGGCTTTTCCATATTGCAGATTCGTTGGACGTGCCTTGTGTGATTAATATAAGTTTAGGCGGATTCAGCACTCCTAGAGATGGCACGAATTCTGTGGATCGAATGATTAATGAATTGACAGGACCCGGACGAATTGTGGTTGCATCGGCCGGAAACTCGCAGCTAGATGCTATATTTGTAGAAAAAGAGTTTTTGAAACAAGATACGTTGCGTACTTTTAATAATCCTTTTTATACAGCATCAACTACTGACTCATATGTTAGTTTCTGTGCTTATGAAAAGAATACAACTTTTTCAGTGAGTGCTTCTTTGTATAATCGTGCTACCGGGAAAATACTTGCGTCGACTCCTTTTGTGCCTGTTACAAAAACGAATGTGTCCTCAAAATATAGTCTTGCAACATCGCTTCATACTTATTCCGTAGAGTTTAATTCTGAACTCAATAAAAATAATGGGAAATATAATATGGAGGCTTATTTGTTATACCCGAAGAATGAAATAAACTCGGATGAATATATTTTATTTCGGGTAGCATCTTCTTCAGGAAAGGTGCAGGCATGGAATCTCAATGAGAATTATGAGTTCAGTGATTTGAGTTTAGGCCTTCCTTATGTGAGTGGAACTAATGAATATTTGGTGCTAAGTCCTGGAGATGCTGATAGTGTGATTGCTGTGGCTG
>JAGPIY010000157.1 GCA_018054715.1 Bacteroidaceae bacterium | reverse complement strand
GATGTAACTGTTGAAGGCGAACTTGGTGTACTTGCTGGTGTAGAGGATGATGTAGTTGCTGAGCACCACACTTATACAAAACCAGAAGAAGTAGTTGATTTCGTTTCTAAAACTGGTTGCGATAGCTTGGCTATTTCAATTGGTACTTCTCACGGTGCTAACAAGTTCAAACCTGAACAATGCACTCGTAACGCAGAAGGTATCCTCGTTCCTCCTCCCTTGGCATTCGAAGTGCTAGATGGCGTAATGAAAGAGCTTCCCGGTTTCCCTATCGTACTTCATGGTTCTTCTTCAGTACCTCAGGAAGAAGTTGCTACTATCAACAAATACGGTGGCGAAATGAAAGATGCAATCGGTATCCCAGAAGACGAGTTGCGTAAAGCAGCTAAGAGTGCAGTTTGCAAAATCAACATCGACTCTGACAGCCGTTTGGCTATGACTGCTGCTATCCGCGAAGTATTCGCTACAAAGCCTTCTGAATTCGATCCACGTAAGTATCTAGGCCCAGCTCGTGATAGCATGACTAAACTTTACAAACACAAAATCGAGAGTGTTCTTGGTTCTGCAGGAAAGTTGATCAAAGCATAATATAAGCTTTTGGTGATGTGTTTTCACATTGCCATCGATTAAAATAGAGTAGGGTGCATCCGATTTGGATGCACCCTACTTCTTTAGATCATTACATCATTACATCACGAAATGAATTTGTTGAATTAAGCAATACTCTATAGAAATAGAGCGATCTAATATAAAGAAACGATTCAATATAAATTAAAAAGAATGGCTCTGATAAAACAATTATCAGAGCCATTCTTTTTATCACTCGAGCTCTTACTTAACGCCCGAAGGTGCAGGAGTAACGGTGTCAGTCATCACCACTTCAATACAGTTCTTTTGTTTGAGAATTTTTTTGGTAAGTTTCTGAATATCTTTTCCTGAAATAGATTTAACTAGTTTTTCATAATTAGTATCTATATCAACCCCTTCTAATATTTTGTTTTGCAGGCAATTATTCCAGTACCAATTGCGATAAATCTGATTAATATAATTCTTTAGCAAGAAATCTTTCGTCTTAGCTAATTTGTCTGCATCCGGGCCTTTTTCTGCCAAAGTATTTAAGCCTTTATAAAGTAACGGAGTAAGAGAATTTTCTAATTTGGGATCGGTATCGTAGCCTAAACTAATCACACAACGATTTGCCGGGACTTGAGTCGCTGCGGCAGAAACACCAACTCCATACGTTCCTCCTTTTTCTTCACGAACTTTTTCAGTGTACTCCATTCGTAGTATTGAGCTGATCATCGTCATCATCAAGTCGGTTTTATAAGTATAAGGAATTTCCGCACGCACAGAAATATTTACTTGCGCTTTCGGCGTTTGCTGTTTCCGTTCGAAATGATTCTTATAAGTACCCATGCGAGCTAGCAAACGAGTTTGCCATTTTTCTTTCGTATAATTTGCAGGAAGAGCACCTAGATACTTTTCAAGCATTGGACGAATACTATCAAGTTTTACAGATCCTATAATAAAGAAGGTGAAATCAGAGGCATCTTCATACATTGAACGATAGAGTTGGATGCAATGATCATAATCGATCGCATCAATATCAGTTTCAGTAAAGCGACGATTGCGATCACTCTTTACTCCATAGGTAGTCAACTGGATACTATCTGAATAGGCGGTAGAAGGCTCCATCTTCTCATTCAGAATTGATTGTTTCTGTTCTGTTTTCCAAGAATCAAAAGCTTCTTGATCTTTCCGTGGAGCAGTAAAATTTAGATAAGTAAGTTGCATCATCGTCTCAAAATCTTTCGGTGCACAACCTCCGCTTACTCCATTATATTCATCGCTAATCCAATTACCTACACCTGCTTGAATACCTGCCAAGCGTTTGGATAAATTTATCGCGCTATAATTACCGATACCACCAAGTGAAACGACTGATGAAGTATTGCGCCAGTTTATTGCATCGGAATCAGGCAATAAAGAAAGACCACCCGAACGATATCCGGATAAAATCACTTCATCTGCTTTAAAATTAGTAGACTTCACATACACTTTTATTCCATTCGACAAAGTGACTAAGGTACTACCAAATGGCCCGGCCTTCTCGCTTGTTATTTTTCCGGTAGGACGAAGGTTAGGAACAAGAGGACTGTTGTCAACTTCTTCTTTATAAGCTTGAATTCCTTTTTCAGCATCTACCGAATCCATGCAGGCCAAAATTTCTTGTGAAGTAGGAAGAACCAATCCTTCTTTTTCAGGAGCCATCACCATAATAGCTCTATTTTCTTTCGTTACACATTCTTTAATGCGCGCATTAATTTGATCTAATGTAATCAATTTAAACAATGGAGCAATTTGCAAAAAATAAGAAGCTTCTCCACATGCAGGACGATTGTCTAAGAAATGGCGTACATATTCGTAAGTATAAAAACTATTTTCTTTATTCATGCGATTATCATAGTTGCTCTCAACGCCACGCATTAAATTGGCTTTATAACGAGCTAACTCGGATTCGGTAAATCCTCCTTGTGCAGCACGAAGCAATTCACGATAAGCAGCTGTAAATCCTTCTTTCAACTTTCCTTCTTTGCACGAAACTTGTAAAACAGTTGCACGTTTCATCGATGTAATATAATAGGACTCAATACCCATACCGGCCCAAAGGAAGGGAGCGTCACTTTTCTTTGAAATTTCATTCAATCGTTGACTCAAGAAATTACCAATCATATTATCAATTTGATCTTCAATATGCGTACGAATAGTATCTTGTGCAATGGGCAGAACAGGAGGTTGTTTAATAAACAATGAAATAACAGTGTTTGTTTGTTCTTTATCCTTTTCTATAGCTATAAGTGGCTCTTTATTATCCGGTACCGGATAGAAGATACGTTTGGCAGGATTGGCCTTTGCTACAATATCAGAGAAAGTCGCTTTCAACTTTTGTTCTACTTCATCAGGATTGATATCACCTACAATAATTAAACCTTGCAAATCTGGACGATACCATTTTTCGTAGTAACTACGTAATTCATCATACTTAAAGCTATTGATTACGTCAATAGATCCAATTGGCAAACAATCAGCATATTTTGAATCTTTAAAGAGAATTGGAAAGGCTTTTTCTGCCATCCGTTGCCAAGCACTACTTCGGGTACGCCACTCTTCACGAATAACGCCGCGCTCCTTATCGATCTCTTTATCAGAGAGTGTTAGGTCATGACTCCAGTCGCGCAAAATAAGCATGCAAGTATCAACCACTCCGCTTTTAGTTACAGGCGCATCGCAAATGTTATATACCGTTTCGTCTACACTAGTGTAAGCATTTAAATTTTGGCCGAACTTAATACCGACGCTTTCGCACCATTTTACAACACTCTTTTTGTTCCCATCAGTAGGAAAATGTGCCGAGCCATTAAAAGCCATATGCTCTAAGAAGTGTGCCAAACCACGTTGGTTAGGCTCTTCTAAAATAGAGCCCACCTTTTGAGCAATATAGAAATTACACAGTCCGGGACGATAGCTGTTCTTACGAATATAATAGGTGAGGCCATTACTCAACTTACCAAGCCGGATGTTCGGATCAATAGGCATAATGTCATCTAAACCAAGCGGTTTAAGTTGTTCAGTGCCTACCGGTTTCGTCGCACTTGAGGCCTCTTGAGCAAAAGTGCTTGGAGCAATCAGTAACCCTACTGCATAGAGCATGCTACTGCATAAAAGTCTTCTTTTCATTGTTATTTGTATTAGTAAGGTAATTATAGGTCATTATATAATAACTATTTTTCTAGGGCAAAGCTATTTCTCCACTTCCGAGTACAAGGTGATGGTCGGGACTATAAATCGTACCGAACTGTCCGGGAGCAATGCCCTGTATAGCTTCGGAACTGATAATATGCATAAATTGTCCCTCTCGAATCAACTTTCCAGAAGTAAATTCGGGCGTATGCCGTATCTTGAAACTAACGTCAAAACTTTCCTCTCCTTCAAGATGAGGAAGGATGCCGATCTGCCAAGGATCGTCGGTGATAAAACGAAAATCAGCTAAATGAAACTCGTATCCATATTGAGCAGCAGCATCAAAACCTTTCGACACATAAATAATATTAGCCTCTGGATCTTTCTTAATTACAAACCAAGGACCTCCCGAAAGGCCAAGTCCTTTTCGCTGACCGATGGTATGAAACCAAAAACCTTTATGTTGACCTACCACACGGCCGGTTTCCAACTCTACAATATGTCCCACCTGCTCACCAAGATAACGTCGTAGGAAATCGTTGTAATTAATCTTCCCCAAAAAGCAAATACCCTGACTATCTTTTCGCTTTGCATTGATAAGATGCTCGCGTTCAGCAATTTCACGTACCTCGCTCTTTTGCAACTTACCAATAGGAAAGCGGATCTTCTTTATTTGATCATACGATAGCTGACAAAGAAAGTCTGTTTGATCTTTTACAGGATCAGGTGCCGTAGTAAGCCACGTACGGCCATTTATAAGTTCAGTATCGGCATAATGTCCGGTAGTAATATAGTCGAAAGAATGACCAATTCGTTCTTCAAACACTCCAAATTTGATCAGTTTATTGCACATCACATCCGGGTTAGGAGTAAAGCCACGGCGGACTTTCTCAATGGTATAAGCCACTACATTCTCCCAATAATCACGATGTAGATCGATGATCTCAAATTTGCATCCGTACTTGCGAGCCACATGAGAAGCCATCTCA
>JAGPIY010000023.1 GCA_018054715.1 Bacteroidaceae bacterium | reverse complement strand
TATGTCCTGATGGCGAGGCTGGTTATAGAGCGTTCTTAAAGAACAAATACGACATGTGTGTGTTCGATGTAATGATGCCTATTAAAGATGGCTTTACGCTTGCTCAAGAAGTGCGTGCTGCCAATGCGGAAATTCCTATTATTTTCCTTACTGCAAAAACATTAAAGGAAGATATTTTGGAAGGCTTTAAACTTGGAGCTGATGATTATATCACAAAACCCTTCTCGATGGAAGAACTAACCTTACGTATTGAAGCTATTTTGCGTCGTGTGCGTGGTAAGAAGAACAAAGAGAGTAGTGTTTATCGGATTGGGCAGTTTGTTTTCGATACGCAAAAGCAACTTCTTACTATTGGCGCTGCGCAAACTAAACTCACTACAAAGGAAAGCGAACTTCTTTCACTACTTTGTGCCCATGCAAATGAAATTCTTCAGCGTGATTTTGCATTGAAGACGATTTGGATTGATGACAATTACTTCAATGCACGTAGCATGGATGTGTATATCACCAAACTTCGTAAACACCTCAAGCCGGATTCCAATATTGAGATCATCAATATCCATGGTAAGGGTTATAAGTTGATTTGCCCCGATCAGCAAGATTGATTAAGAACGTGTCCTCGTTAAGGTACGTAAAAGAACAAAAAGAGTATTCGCTAGGATACTCTTTTTTTGTGAAACGTTCGTCTATGTCAGTAAAAATATATATCTTTGCACTTTCTTTTAACCGTGTTTAAAGTATGTCGTGTATTCTACACATTGAAACTTCCACTACTAATTGTTCTGTAGCAGTAAGCGAGGATACCAAGGTAATCTTTCAACAGGAAGATGCGAATGGACCACAGCATAATGTAGTGCTGGGCGGCTTTGTGAGCGAAGCCCTTTCTTTTATTGATAGTCATGCCATTCCATTGGATGCTGTTTCTGTAAGTAGTGGTCCCGGATCTTATACCGGGCTTCGTATAGGAGTCTCGATGGCTAAAGGTGTAGCTTATGGTATGGGAGTTCCTCTTATTGGATTACCTACCTTAAAAGTGTTGAGTACTCCGGTTCTGCTTTATCATGATTTGCCTGAAGAGGCTTTAATTTGCCCGATGATTGATGCCCGTCGAATGGAAGTCTATGCTGCGGTGTACGATCGTGCTCTTTGTCCACTTCGCGATATTCAGGCAGATGTTGTAACGGAAGAAACTTATAAAGCCTATCTTGATAAATCGCCGGTTTATTTTTTTGGAGATGGAGCTCAAAAGTGCAAGGAAGTGCTTAATCATCCTAATGCCCACTTTATTCCCAATATTCGTCCGCTGGCTAAACACATGGCTCCCTTAGCAGAACAGGCATTTGTTCGAGGTCTATTTGAAGATGTGGCATACTTCGAGCCTTTTTATCTAAAAGCCTTTGTGGCAGGAAAGCCAAGGAATATTTTGAGAGAAGTAATGAATCAGTAAAAACGAAAAATCGAATAAATGCAATATAACACTCAACAGAAACGTCTCCCCCTTCCCGAATACGGTCGTGGCATTCAGCATATGGTAGATTATGCACTAACCCTTACGGATCGTGCTGAACGTCAACGATGTGCACAAAGCATTATTCGAATGATGGGTACTCTTTTTCCTCAATTGCGTGATGTGCCTGATTTTACCCATAAACTATGGGATCATCTTGCTATCATGGCTGATTTTAAGCTTGACATTGATTATCCTTATACAGTAGTTAGCAAAGAAGAATTTGCCGCTAAGCCTGCTCCTATACCTTATCCCAAAGATCATATCCGCTATCGTCATTATGGCCGTTATGTGAGTGAAATATTGGATAGAGCTGTCGCTCTTGCACCAGGTAAAGAGAAAGATATGCTTATTTATCTTGCTGCCTGTAATATGAAAAAGAAGTATATCACTTGGAATAAGGATGGAGTAGAAGATCGTAAGATATTTATTGATATTTTCGATTATACCCAAGGAGCAATTGAGATACTTCCCGAAGATATGGAACTTCCTTCTTCAAAAGATCTCCCTTCACAACAGCAATCGCAAGGCTATCAACCTCGAAAGAAGATGAAATTTGTGCGTCGCAACAATAATAGTAAGAGCAATTAATTCCTTTCACACATTCTGCAATAAGTTAGAAAAGTATGAGCTCGTTTGTAATTGAAGGGGGACATCCCTTAAGTGGTGAAATTACTCCACAAGGAGCAAAGAATGAGGTGCTTCAAATTATTTGTGCTACGCTTCTGACAGAAGAGGAAGTGCAGGTAAGCAATATACCTGATATTCTTGATGTAAACAACCTTATCGAACTTCTTCGTGAGATGGGGGTTACTGTTCGTGCCCTAGGTAAGGGTGAATATTCGTTTCAAGCCAAAAATGTAAATATCAGCTATCTGCATAGTCAAGAGTTTGTCGACAAATGTTCTAGTTTGCGTGGTTCGGTAATGCTTTTGGGCGCAATGCTAGGTCGCTTTGGTCAAGCTCTTATCTCAAAACCAGGAGGAGACAAGATAGGTCGTCGTCGTCTGGATACCCATTTTCTTGGTATTCAAAAGCTTGGTGCAGAATTTGAGTACGATGAGGCTAAACATGCTTTCTTAATTAAAGGAGATCATCTTCGTGGTGCCTATATTTTGTTAGATGAGGCATCAGTCACCGGTACTGCTAATATTATAATGGCTGCCGTAATGGCTAAAGGAACTACCACGCTTTATAACGCAGCTTGTGAGCCTTACTTGCAGCAACTTTGCAAAATGCTTTGTCGCATGGGTGCCAAGATAAGCGGCATTGGCTCTAATCTTCTTATTATCGAAGGGGTAGAACGTTTACAAGGTACTACCCATACGGTATTACCCGACATGATTGAAATAGGTAGTTTCATTGGAATGGCCGCTATGACAGGTAGCGAATTGACCATCAAGAATGTGTCCTATAAGAACTTAGGCATTATTCCCGATACTTTTCATCGTTTAGGCATCCAGATGGAGTTACGTGGTGATGATCTTTATTTGCCCAAACAAAATAATTATGAAGTGGAATCCTTTCTTGATGGCTCCATCTTAACTCTTGCCGATGCACCTTGGCCGGGTTTGACGCCCGATTTGTTGAGCGTTTTATTGGTAGTCGCTACACAAGCAAAAGGTTCTGTGTTGATTCACCAGAAAATGTTCGAGAGTCGTCTCTTCTTTGTCGATAAGTTAATAGATATGGGTGCTAATATTATTCTTTGTGATCCCCATCGTGCAGTTGTGATAGGCCATAATCGTCAGCAACAGCTACGAGGAGGACGTATGACTTCACCTGATATTCGCGCCGGTATTGCCTTATTGATTGCTGCGCTCAGCGCAAAAGGAATTAGCCATATTGATAATATTGAACAGATTGACCGAGGATACGAAAATATTGAAGCTCGTCTCACAGCATTAGGTGCAAAAATAACTCGTTTATGATACGCTCCGAAGAAGTCTATAAAATAGGGCAGTTTAATAAACCGCATGGAGTAAAAGGTGAACTTCAACTGACCTTTACCGATGATGTTTTTCATCGTTCGGAAGCTCGTTACTTAGTTTGTTTAATGGATGGGATTCTAGTCCCATTTTTTATAGAAAGTTGTAGGATGCGTTCTTCGCAGGGAGCTCTTATCAAGTTGGAAGATGTAGATAGTCAAGAGGCTGCTGCACGTTTTACCAATATTGAAGTGTATTTTCCCAAATCTATTGCAGAACAACATCCCGGTGATGAGTTTACTTGGGAATATTTTGTGCATTTCAAGTTACACGATGAGCAATACGGCCTATTGGGTGAGATTGTAGAAGTCGATCAGAATACGTCGAACATTCTTTTCATCGTAGATGGAGGAGATGAATATGGCGAGCTCATGATACCTGCGGTAGAAGGATTTATTGTTGAAATAGACGCACCTGAAAGAAATCTTTATATGGATCTTCCCGAAGGAATGCTTTCGCTTGATGGAATTGATAGCGTGGACGACGATGAGTAAGAAGCGGATAAGACCGTAAATGAGAATCTTTAAAAAAAAGAAAATAGATTATGCAAAAGAAAAAAGTAGCAATACTAGGTTCTACAGGTAGTATAGGTACACAGACCCTTGATGTAATAGCAAGCTATTCTCAATTGTATGAGGTATATGCCCTAACTGCGAATAATCAAGTTGATTTATTGATAGCCCAGGCTCGCCGCTTTCAGCCTGAAATTGTGGTAATTGCGAATGAAAAGCATTATCCGAAATTGTCTGAAGCACTGGCAGATCTTCCCATAAAAGTATATACCGGACAACAAGCAATTTGCCAAGTGGTTCAAGAAGATCCTATTGACATTGTAGTGGCCGCATTGGTTGGCTATGCAGGACTTGAATCTACCATTCATGCCATTCGTGCTAAAAAGAGAATCGCACTTGCCAATAAGGAAACACTTGTGGTAGCGGGGCAACTAATTCGACAACTCACTCAAAAATATTCGGCACGAATCATCCCAGTGGATAGTGAACATTCTGCGATCTATCAATGTTGCATGGGAGAAAATAGTGATCTTGAAAAAATTATTCTTACAGCTTCCGGCGGCCCTTTTCGTACTTTTACGCTTGATCAACTTCGCACAGTAACCAAAGAGCAAGCTCTTAATCATCCCAATTGGCAAATGGGAGCGAAAGTTACCATTGATTCCGCCTCAATGATGAACAAAGGCTTTGAACTGATAGAGGCGAAGTGGCTTTTTTATGAAGCTGCTGCAAAATTAGAGGTAATTGTACATCCGGAAAGTATCGTCCACTCTATGGTGCAATTTAAAGATGGCTCTGTAAAGGCCCAACTAGGGGTTCCTGATATGCGTTTGCCGATTCAGTTTGCATTAAGCTGTCCGGATCGTCTTCCAAGTAACTTTGAACGACTCGACTTTGCTAAAATTGCCACTCTTACTTTTGAGAAGCCCGATACATCGCGCTTCCGCAATCTAGCCTTAGCTATCGATGCAATGGATAAAGGCGGAAACCTTCCTTGTATCCTTAATGCTGCTAACGAAATTGCAGTAGATGCTTTCTTACACGATAAGATTACCTTCTTAGGCATGAGCGATTTGATCGATCGTTCGATGCAACGAGTAGCCTTTTTGGCGGATCCTCAGTACGAGGACTATGTTTCAACCGATCTTGAAACACGCAGAATTGCTACTGAACTATTACAAACTCATTCATTCTAATTTTAAATTGCATATGGAGACATTCCTTATTAAAGCCCTACAACTCATTTTAAGTCTTTCGCTTTTGGTACTTATCCATGAAGGCGGACACTTCCTTTTTGCTCGTCTTTTTAAAGTGCGTGTAGAGAAATTCTATATATTCTTTAATCCATGGTTCTCACTTTTCAAGCATCGCTTTAAGCATAAACAACCCGATGGCTCTATAAAAGAAGGTGAAACGGAGTATGGATTGGGCTGGTTGCCTCTTGGCGGGTATTGTAAGATTGCCGGTATGATCGACGAGTCGATGGATACAGAGCAGATGGCACAACCTGAGCAACCTTGGGAGTTCCGTTCAAAACCGGCTTGGCAACGTTTGCTTATTATGGTAGGTGGAGTACTTTTTAATTTCATTTTAGCATTGATTATTTATGCTGCTATTCTTTTCTCTTGGGGTGAAAGTTATATTAAGCCGCAGGATTATAAGTTTGGTATGGAGTTCGGCGAAGTGGCTCATGGCATTGGTTTTAAAGATGGAGATATCCTTCTGAAAGCTGATAAACAAGATCTCTCATATGATGGTTATCTCCGTCAAATTGCAGACGCTCGCGAAGTAACCGTGCAACGTGGTTCTACGCAAGCTGTTGTGTACATGCCTGAGGATTTGATGCCTCAATTGATGGCAGCTAAAGAGCATTTTGCAACACCGATTCTTCCTTATGTAATTGATAGTATTGTTCCGGGGCGCGGATTAGCTAAAGCTAATTTCCAACGTGGAGATAGTATTATAGCTGTAAATGGGCATATAGTTCACTCTTTTAATGCTTATGGCACTTATATGGCTAGTTTAAAAGAGAATAAAGGATCGCGTGATATTAATTTGACTTATGTTCGTAAGGGTATCACTGATACTACATTAGTACGTCTTGATTCGGCTTATTTAGGAGGTGCATATCCTTTTATGGCCGATCGATATTTTCGGGTTTGTACCAAAGAATATGGTGCTCTTGAGGCAATACCTGCTGGTATTCAGTTAGGTGTGAAAACGCTTAGTGGCTATGTGGGAGATATGAAATATGTCTTTACCAAAGAAGGAGCAAATAGTCTGGGCGGTTTTGGAACGATTGGCAGCATCTTCCCTGCTACTTGGAACTGGTATGCCTTCTGGCAGATGACAGCTTTCTTGAGTATTATTCTTGCTTTCATGAATATTCTTCCGATTCCCGCACTAGATGGTGGACATGTTCTGTTCTTAATCTATGAAATCGTAGCACGTCGCAAACCAAGTGATAAGTTCCTCGAACGTGCACAAATGGTAGGTATGTTCTTGCTGTTTGGCTTATTGATTTGGGCGAATTTCAATGACCTCTTGCGAATGGTGTTCGGGGTTAATTTATAATCTGGATTTAACCTTCCCAATAATATAACGTATAGCGGGTGCAGTAAATTACTGCACCCGCTATACGTTATATTATTTTAAAAAAAGTTATTACTAGTGTTGGTGGTAATTAAAAGTTCTCAAAGCTTGTATCATTTTTTGCTAACCATTAAAGATGATTATTGGGTGCTCTCGCAGTGAATAGAATTGAACGTTTTAAATGAAGTCTTAATATATATAAACGTGTTGGCGGAATCCTATTTCATACCAGTGAAACAGTTTCATAAAGGAATAGCTCAATCGTGCGTGATACGATTGGCTCTATATTAAAGAAAGTGAGCTATATAGCCTTACTATTAGAATGCGATATTTTTTCTTCAAATCGTCAGTTTGCTCATACTTCTTTCATAAACAGTCATTTAGACTGACGATTGTTCTTTTGTAATCGTCAGTTTATCTTCATTATTATAGGGGTAATTACTTACAACACTTGCGTTCATCTATACCGTTTCAAATATTTGAAACGGTCTATTATATGTTATTTTTTCCTTTGTCTTTACCCACTGAATTCTTTTAGCAAGAGGTTCTTTTCTCATGAGTACGAGTTCTTTTTCTAAGTGATTGGGAGTCCACATATTCCCACTATAGGCAGTTTGGATAAATTTAAGTATGCATTAATCTAATTCTGCCAATGAGCTATATAATTATAAATAGTCCTTTCTAGAATAAAAGAAGCGTCCACTCCATTTAAGGTAGACGCTTCTTTATTTTTTACTACTTTATTTCCTTATTATCCGCGTTGTGCTTCCACCCATTTGCGTGCATTCACAAAAGCTTCCATCCAAGGTGTAACCTCGTCGTTTTTGCGATCTGCCGGGTAATAGGCATTTTGCCAAGGGAAGAAGGCACGTTCTAGGTGAGGCATCATTGCGATGTGTCGACCGTCTGTGCTAGCAATTGCTGCTGCTGCATAACTACTTCCGTTTGGATTAGCGGGATAAGCATCGTAACTGTATTGGGCTACAATGTTGTACTTGTCTTCAGTAGAAGGTAGTGCGAACTTTCCTTCACCATGAGCAACCCATACACCTAGCTTAAATCCACTTAGGCTTCCGAGCATTACACTACGATTGGTAGGGATAGTAAGACCGACAAAGTTCGATTCGAATTTATGTGAATCGTTATGTTCCATCTTTGGACTTATTGCATCTGGAGCTTGTATTAATCCTAATTCAACCATCAATTGGCAGCCATTGCAGATACCTAGTGATAGAGTGTCTTTGCGAGCATAGAACTTATCGAGTGCTTCTTTTGCTTTAGGATTGTATAGGAAACCACCGGCCCAACCTTTGGCTGAACCTAGCACATCTGAGTTAGAGAAGCCTCCACAATAAACAATCATGTTTATCTCCTCAAGCGTTTCACGTCCAGTGATAAGATCCGTCATCGTGACGTCTTTCACATCGAACCCTGCCAAATATAAGGCATAAGCCATTTCGCGTTCTCCATTTGTACCTTTCTCGCGGATGATTGCGGCTTTCGTTCCGGTTGGAGTGCGACGTTCAGGTGTGATACCATATTGTGACAACTTGCCAGTGAAGCTAGCAGGGAAGGCGAATTCTAGAGGTTGTTGTTTGTAGTTTAAGAAGCGTTCTTTTGCACAGTCATGCAAGCTCTGTTTCCGATCGAGTAGATAACTTGATTCGTACCAAACATCACGCATGTAGTCAATGCCAAACTGGTAAGTTGCTCCGTCTTTAGTGACCAAAACATGACGTTCGTCAGTTGGTTTTCCGATCTGTACAAAAGCGATTCCGGCTTCATCAAGAATCTTTTCTACTTCCGCTTTGTGAGCGACCTGGATTACAATACCCGGGTTCTCTGCGAAAAGAATTTTGATCAAATCTTTTTCCGCCAGCTTGTCTAAGTTGATTTCCAATCCACCTTCAGTGTTGGCAAAGTTCATCTCTAGAAGCGTCGTAATTAGTCCACCAGCTGAAATGTCGTGACCGGCTAGTACGAGTCCCTTTTGTATTAGTTCTTGTACCGTAAGGAAAGCATCACGGAAATATTCCGGATTTTGTACCGTAGGAACTTCACTACCCACCTTGCCTAAACTTTGTGCAAAGGCTGAACCACCTAATTGAAGTTTGTCGAAGCTAAAGTCAATATGGTAAAGAGAAGTTTTTTCATCGTTTACAAGTACAGGTGATACCACCTTCTTCACATCACTAACTTCTCCTCCGGCACTAACGATAACAGTGCCCGGAGCTATGATTTTATTTCCATCCGGATATTGCTGAGTCATACTCAACGAGTCTTTACCGGTAGGAACATTGATTTGTAAAGCACAACAGAAATCGCTTAACGCTTTTACAGCGGTGTAAAGACGTGCATCTTCGCCTTTTTGGCTGCGGCAAGGCCACATCCAGTTAGCTGAAAGACTAATGCTGTCCATTCCTTCTACAAGCGGAGCCCATACAAGGTTGGTCAGTGATTCTGCAACAGCTAGCACAGCACCTGCTGCCGGGTCTGCAAGACCAGCTTGCGGAGCATGGCCGATGGAAGTAGCGATACCTTTATTCCCCCGGAAGTCGAGTGCTACCACACCACAGTCGCTTAGAGGAAGTTGTAGTTCGCCTTGACATTGTTGGCGGGCTACGCGACCGGTAACGGAACGATCGACCTTATTAGTAAGCCAATCTTTACAAGCTACCGCTTCAAGTTGTAATACGTTAGTAAGATATTCGTGTAAGTTTTTGAGCTCATAGGTAGCGTTGGCATAAGGACGTGCTACGGTTTCATCGATCATATAAGTCTTTGGCGAAGCACCGAACATCTGGTCTACAGCTAAGTCGAAAGGACGTACTCCGTCAGCTTGCTCAAAAGCAAAGCGAGCATCGCCTGTCGTTTCACCTACTACGTACATTGGTGCGCGTTCACGTTCAGCTACTTGCTTAACATGCTCAATTGCTTCCTCTTTAATGAGAAGACCCATGCGCTCTTGCGATTCATTCGCGATTATTTCTTTGGAAGAAAGCGTTTTATCACCAATAGGTAAATTCTTCATTTCAATAACACCACCGCATTCTTCTACTAGCTCCGAAAGACAGTTTACATGTCCGGCTGAACCATGGTCATGAATAGAAACGATAGGATTATTTTCTTCTTCGCAAAGGGCACGTACTACATTGTAAGCACGTTTTTGCATTTCAGCATTTGCACGTTGTACCGCATTTAACTCGATGCCACTGCTGTAGCGTCCGGTATCCACAGAGGATACAGATCCACCACCAAGGCCGATACGGTAATTATCGCCACCGAGAAGTACTATCTTGTTTCCTTTCTCAGGAGTTCCTTTTAAACAATCCCGCTTAGTACCGGTTCCTACTCCGCCGGCTAACATGATCACTTTGTCATAGCCATATTTCTCTTGGCCTTCTTGATGTTCGAAAGTCAAGACAGAACCACAAATAAGCGGTTGACCGAATTTGTTGCCAAAGTCGCTTGCACCGTTAGATGCTTTAATAAGAATTTGTTCAGGTGTTTGATAAAGCCACTGACGCACCGGAAGAATTTGTTCCCATTCACGACCTTCTTCTGTTCGAGGGTAGGAAGTCATATAAACTGCAGTTCCTGCAATTGGCATTGATCCAACACCTCCGCCCATGCGGTCACGGATTTCACCACCGGTACCAGTAGAAGCTCCATTGAATGGTTCTACTGTAGTTGGAAAGTTATGTGTCTCCGCTTTTAGCGAGATCACACTTTCCACTTCCTTAATTTGAAAGTAATCCGATTTTGAATGATCAGCCGGAGCAAATTGCTCTACCACAGGACCTGAAGCAAAAGCCACGTTGTCTTTGTAGGCCGATATTATTTTGTTGCGATTTTCAGCAGTAGTGCGTTTAATCATTTGGAAGAGGCTGCTTTCCATCTCTTTTCCGTCGATAATGAAAGTTCCTCCAAATATTTTATGGCGGCAATGCTCGGAATTAATTTGTGCAAAGCCGAATACTTCACTGTCGGTAAGCTTACGTCCAAGTTCGCCTTCTACTTTTTTTAGATAGTCCATCTCCTCTTGTGAAAGAGCAAGCCCTTCTTTCTCGTTGTAAGCAGCCAAGTCCTCAATGTAAACAATAGGATCAGCGGTGCGGCTTGTTGTAAACACTTGTTGGTTTAGACCATGATACATACGCTGAAGCATCGGGTCGCGCTCACTGTCTTCATTCTCAGCAGGAAAGTATTCTTCAATGCGGAGAATGCCCTTTAATCCCATGTTCTGAGTGATTTCTACAGCATTTGTACTCCAAGGAGTAATCATCTCCTTACGCGGTCCTACGAAGTAGCCTGTAAGCTCATTTTCTGGTTCCACCTTGGCTTGGCCAAGAAGCCAACAGAGTTTCTCAGTTTCGTCGATGTTGAAGGCGTGGTCAGCCTCTACTGCAACCACACTCTGAGTGGGGGTTCTAAAAAAAAGAATCATAACTTTTTTATATCGTTGTTTTACTATTAAACCTTTATTTAATAAGCGGCAAAGATACAGTTTTTTTGTGAGATACACAAAAGACCTGCCGAAAAGTTAGCGATTCTTTTTTTTTGAATTCTTGCAGTAATCAAATAAATATGCTAACTTTGTCGGCTAAATAAATAGGAATATAGTGCAACTTGCATCATGAAGGAAGAGCAAAAAACGCTAGATATAAAGGCTAGTAAAAAATATATAATAATAAAGGGCGCACGGGTTAATAATTTGAAGAATATAGACGTGCAGATACCACGTGGACAGTTCGTTGTCGTTACAGGGTTATCTGGTTCCGGTAAATCTTCGTTAGCCTTCAACACACTTTATGCCGAAGGGCAGCGCCGTTATGTGGAAAGTCTGAGTAGCTATGCGCGTCAGTTTTTAGGGCGAATGACAAAACCGGAGTGCGATTTTATCTTAGGCATTCCGCCGGCAATAGCCATCCAACAAAGGGTGTCAAGTCGCAATCCTCGTTCTACGGTGGGCACATCTACTGAAATCTATGAATATCTCAGACTCCTTTTTGCACGAATTGGGAAAACCTACTCTCCGAAATCAGGAACATTAGTCAAAAAGCATACCATTGAAGATATCTTGCACTGTGTAGCTTCTTACCCCAAATCAACTCGTTTTACAATACTTTGCCCTTGTAAAGAAACAGTCAGTGTGCTTTATCTGGAAAAACTTCTTAAGATGGGCTTTACCCGTATTGAAGTAGATGGACAAGTCGCTCGTATCAGCGACCTTCTAGCAAAGCCTCAAGGAGAAGATGTTCCGAAGCTCAAAAAAAATAGTTCTTGTTACATCCTAATCGATCGACTGAGCGTAGACGATACGAAAGAAGTAATATCGCGTATTGTCGATTCTGTTGAAACCGCTTTTTTTGAAGGAGATGGAATCTGCTTGTTACGTTTTTATGCTACTTTAGAGTCAGAAGAAGAAGGCAGCGAAAGCACTCAACTGCATACCTTCACAAAACGTTTTGAAGCAGATGGAATGGTTTTTGAAGAACCTAATGACTTGCTATTTAGCTTTAATTCAGCCGGAGCTTGCCCTGAATGTGAAGGCTTTGGTCGTGTAGTTGGCATTGATGAAAGTTTAGTGATACCAAATCGTTCTTTGAGCGTGTACGACGGGTGTGTGGTTTGCTGGCGAGGAGAGAAGATGGGCGAATGGCTTAGTTATTTCATTGAACGTTCCGCACAATACGACTTTCCAATATTCGAACCTTATTATAATTTGACTCAAGCGCAGAAAGATTTACTCTGGCATGGTACAGACCCTCGACTAAAAGGCACCGACCGTGAGGTAGAAGGAATCGATCGATTCTTCCAGATGTTGCGCGAGAACCAATATAAGATACAATATCGTGTGATGTTGGCTCGCTATCGAGGCAAAACAGTTTGTCCGGTCTGTCGAGGTACGCGTCTTAAAAAAGAGGCCAATTATGTAAAAGTAGGAGGCCACTCTATTACCGAATTAGTAGAGCAACCTCTTTATTTATTGAAGGATTTCTTTGCAAATCTAGAATTAAATGCTCATGAAGCTGCAATAGCGAAACGGATTTTGCTCGAAATTAATCATCGAATCAGTTTCTTGTTAGATGTCGGTTTAGGCTATTTAACCTTGAACCGACAAAGTAATTCGCTTTCGGGAGGTGAAAGCCAGCGTATCAATTTAGCAACGTCGTTAGGTAGTGGACTAGTGGGATCTCTTTATATTCTTGACGAACCAAGTATCGGATTGCACCCTCGCGATACACAGCGACTTATTAAAGTGTTGCGAGCTTTACAAAAGTTAGGAAATACCGTAGTGGTAGTAGAACACGATGAAGAGATCATGCGAGCTGCCGATTTCTTGATTGATGTGGGCCCGGAAGCCGGACGTTATGGTGGAGAAATAGTCTATGCAGGGCCAGTTCCTACTTTAGAGTCTTTTGGAAAAGATCCTTTACCCAATTCGCATACTGTCCGTTTCTTATGTGGAAAAGAGAAAATAGAACCTGCACAGTATTATCGTCCTTGGCATAACTATATTGAGATAAAAGGAGCACGCGAAAATAACTTGAAGGGTATTGATGTGCGTTTCCCTTTGAATGTTATGACCGTAGTTACCGGAGTTAGTGGCTCTGGTAAATCATCTCTTGTGCGCGATGTGTTTTATCGGGCTTTGAAACGAGAACTGGATGAGACTACTGAACGCCCGGGTGAGTTTGTCGCTTTAGAAGGCGATGTGAAGTTGGTAAAGCATATTGAGTTAGTAGATCAAAATCCAATTGGTAAATCTTCACGTAGCAACCCCGTAACCTATCTTAAAGCGTATGAAGAAATACGAAAGCTAATGGCTGAGCAGCCTCTTTCAAAGCAGATGGGCTTTACACCTTCTTTCTTTTCGTTTAATGCCGAAGGAGGACGTTGCGAAGAATGTAAAGGTGAAGGAACGGTAAGTGTGCCGATGCAATTTATGGCCGATTTAGAGCTGGTTTGCGAAAGCTGTAATGGAAAACGTTTTAAGAGTGACTTATTGGAAGTTCAATATCAAGGAGTAAATATTCATGATATACTAGAGATGACTGTAAATCGAGCCGTTGAATTCTTTACTGTTCATAAGCAGCCCAAAATCATTCAGAAGTTAAAACCATTACAAGATGTAGGTCTTGGATATATAAGGTTGGGGCAGTCTTCTTCAACCCTTTCGGGAGGCGAAAGTCAACGTGTGAAATTAGCTTATTACCTTTCTCTAGAGAAAATAGAACCCACAATCTTTGTATTAGATGAACCTACTACGGGATTGCACATGTACGATATTCGTAAATTGATAGAAGTTTTTGATGCATTAATAGCGCGTGGACATACATTGGTGATTATCGAGCATAACTTGGAAGTTATCAAACGTGCCGATCATGTAATAGACCTTGGCCCGGAAGGTGGAAGCGAAGGTGGCCATGTGGTTTGTTGTGGTACACCACAAGAAGTGACTCAATGCAAAGAGAGCTATACGGGGCAATCTTTAAAAATGATGTTGTGAACGTTAAGGCGTTAATAAAATTGAAAAACAACTCGTAAGTTTGCAACCCTCCATTTTCTTTGTACCTTTGTGGGGCTATACTAAACCAAAAACTATAAATCCTTAAAATGTACGTATGAAAAAGAAATCTTTTTTCTCAGTCGATCTGGGCGCTAGCAGTGGGCGCACTATTATAGCCACGCTTAGCGAAGCCGGCCTTGAATTACGTGAATTAACCCGCTTTGAGAATCCAATAATCGAGGTAACCGGCCATTTTTACTGGGATATTTATGCGCTTTATCATGAAATTATAAAAGCCCTTAAGATAGTTGCCAAAGAAGGAACAGAAATAGAGAGTATCGGCATTGATACGTGGGGCGTTGACTTTGCACTTGTTTGTGAAGATGGAGAATTACTACGTCAACCTTATTCGTATCGTGATTCGCATACCGCAGATGCTCCCGAAATATTCTTTTCTAAAAGCATGCCTTGTGAGAAACTCTATGAGCTGACCGGAATACAGATCATGAACTTTAATTCTGTTTTCCAGTTAGATGCCATTCGTAGAAATCATCCTGGAATGTTAGAACAAGCAAATAAGATATTATTTATTCCCGATGCACTCAGCTTTATGCTTACAGGTACTTCTGTGACAGAGTATACCATTGCTTCGACTTCACAAATGCTAAACCCGAAAACGAAAAAGTTTGAGAAAGAAATACTTGACGTATTAGGATTGCGAGACGATCAGTTTGCTCCCTTAATTTATCCGGGCGAATGTATTGGTCATTTAACAGCTGCCGTTCAGCGTCAAACAGGTCTAGGCTCAATTCCTGTGGTTGCAGTAGCAGGGCATGATACCGCTTCCGCAGTAGCCGCAGTCCCTGCTTCGGAGGGTGAACATTTTGCATATATCAGTAGTGGCACTTGGTCTTTGATGGGAGTTGAATTAAATGCACCTGTCATCAATCAAGAAAGCTTTGCCTATAACTTTACCAATGAAGGAGGGGTAGATGGAACTGTACGTTTCTTGAAGAATATTTGTGGTATGTGGCTTCTTGAAAGTTGCCGCCGCGAATGGGAACTTGAGCATAACTATAGCTACGGTGAACTAATTGAAATGGCATTGCGGGAAAGACCTTTTGAGTCATTAATTAATCCGGATGCATCTTGCTTTGCAAATCCTACTTCAATGGTAGAAGCTATTCGCAATTATTGCGTTGAAACCAAACAAGATGTTCCTAAAAGAGTAGGGCAGATTGTACGTTGTATTTTCGATAGTCTTGCATTACGTTATCGCCAAGTTTTCGAACGACTTCAGGAGTTTGCTCCTTTTACCATTGAGGCAATGCACGTAATAGGTGGAGGCTCGCAGAATTCGCTATTGAATCAGTTCACCGCCAACTCATTAGGTGTAAAAGTGATCGCCGGCCCCAAAGAAGCTACCGCAATCGGCAACGTCATGTTGCAAGCAAAGGCTGCCGGTATGGTAAATAGCATTGCAGAGATGCGCAGTACGATTCGCAACAGCATGCAATTTGAAGAATTTACCCCTGCAGAGAGTGTGCTTTGGGAAAAAGCGTATACTAAGTACCTAGCTGCTTATAGAGAAGATCTCTAAACAAACGAATTAAAACTAATTACTAATCAAAAATAGAAAAAACTCATGAAAACAGAATTAATTGAAAAAGCGTACGATTTAGCAAAAGAGCGATATGCAGCTTTAGGTGTAGAGACAGACAAGGTAATGGAGCAGCTTCAAAAGATTGCTCTTTCATTGCATTGCTGGCAAGCAGACGATGTAGCCGGCTTTGAAAATCCGGATGGTCAATTGTCGGGTGGCATTCAAGCAACCGGAAACTATCCCGGTA
>JAGPIY010000156.1 GCA_018054715.1 Bacteroidaceae bacterium | reverse complement strand
AGACAATATTGTCTGAATAAGTCTATCGCTTAAATATGCTTCCATACTACTAATAACATTAGCATATAAAGTACGGTACAATAATTTACGTGAAGTTTCATCTAAGATATCTATTTTGTCTAAAACGTCAATTGTTTCTACAACATGTTCGTCAAAGAATGATGATTTATATTCTTCATCGTAATCTTCTTCTGCGAAACATTCTTCTACAAAAACACCTTCTTCATCATCTACGTCCGATATTTCCCCATCGCCGCCGTACATACCGTTATTTATAATTATATCAAATATGTGTTCGCAGTTCGGACATTGATGCTCATAATTTTCATCATTGCAACTATCTCGATGGTTCTCTGCTGAAAAATCAGGCATGGGAACAGAAAGTGCATCTGTTTCATTCTCAGTACCACATTCAGGACAATTGAATTTTAGTACTACATAATCAACTATTGGATTGAAATTAAAAGAAGCCATATGCAATTTTATGAATTATTATTAAACTTAGGCAAATGTAATCACAAAAAAACACTCAACAATAAAACATTAAGCGTTTTTTAATACATTCATACAAAAAGATTTGCCCCTCTGCCTTGCATCTACCGTTGTTAAACGAGAAAGTCAACTAAACCGACAGTCTTAAACGACCTCCAACAGACATCAGGCAATGTTTTATGTAGACTTTGCAATCCATATTGTAGGTTTCGCTAATACTTTTCATTTCTTTCTATTTTTGAAGGTTATCAAAATATTTAAAATCGGTAAAGTGAATAATTGCCATTGGCTTGTCTGGGGTTGGATTAGAACCTTTGAACCATTCTTTGAAATCAGGTAATTCTAAACCATCATTGATAGATAAAAGAACCAATGGAATAGGTAATACATTTCCTTCATCGCTAACACTATAGGCAAAGTTATCATCCATACTCCTAAGCTTTTGTATGCCGGCTTTATTCAGTTGCCTTATTTCAGTTTGTTTGCTGCGATAAGGTTTTCCAGTCCATTGCCGGATAGAAATAATTGCTTTTCCGGCATTAACTTCATCTATTCGTTTCTTCCACAACTCATAGTTATTCCTAACGGTATGTATCTTGAAGTGCTGATATTCATACTTTTCATGATCGCCTTCAATTCCGTTAGTGATAGCTTCTTTGAAAAAAGTATTCCTTCCAGCTTTAGTATGACTTTTCGGAAAAACCATGGAAAGCGTTATTACGTATGTTTTAATCTTATTCATATCTTTCTAGTTATGTATTAATAAATACAGCGCAACTCCAATTAACCCAGCTACAAATGATATAGCTAGGATATAGCATACCACAACCATTTTGAGGTACGTTTTTGTTAGGTCATAATCTTTTCTCATAATGCTCCTCCATGTAGTTTTTAATAGATTCTTCGAATGTTTCTCCAAACGAATAATCACTCTCTTGCAGGTTTACAAATCCCTCACCAACGCAACAAAATGTATTTCCGTCTTTTATAACTTTCACTGCAACGCCATTGTACCCATTGGGTTTGAAATACAGTTTACCTTCTTCTATCCATTTCTCTGCTTGCAAGAAATAACCTGCATAATTAGACCAATCGCACGGATACTCCTTTCTAGCAGATTCCCAATCCAATCCTCTTAAAGCGCTATTAAAGCCGATATTGGCACACGTAATAGCTTTACTTCCTAATTTCTCTTGAATTTCTTGACCATTATAGAAACGGTCGAATGTAAATGTGTCTAAAGTCATAATAATCTATTATGCGATCCGTTGCCGAATCAGGTTTATATTCTTTCTCACGAGCTGAATGATACGATCGTGGTGTTCTGACTCTCCGTTACATACAGCCCTTGACTGAACTATTTTCAATGTATTGAGATTGATCTCAATTGTCTCTATTGGTTTCTTTCCGATACGAGCTGATAGAATCAAACAGTCCTTCTTTTTAAAATACTCATTGGTAAAGACACAATGGTGCATTTTCTCACCTTCCTCTTTAAACTCTTCCACACTTTTAAGTGGGACAATGACTATCGTTCCATCTGAAATCTTTAAATCAAAAAACACAGATTTATCTTTAACGTAATCTTCTGCTGCTTTTTTAAGTGCAAGTAACCTTTGCATATCCCTTTGCTTCCTTTCTTTTTCATCATCTCGCTTTTTCTTTGCAACATAGCAGTCATGAGCCTTTTTTAGATTTTTAGGGCACACATAAAAAGCGTTTCGTAAATCTTTGCCGTAACTTTCAAGCAACCGCAGGTAATCAAACCAGATTGAAGCATCTTTAATGTGGTATTTATTCCGGAGGCAGATTTTAATAGATGGCCAGTACCTTTCTACTCTACCTCTATAATCTTGGCAGTGATTTAATAAATCATATTGTTTTGCCTTTATAAGGGTTTCCGCTATTGGACTTTTAGGCACAAGTTTGATTGCTTCCAGAAAAGTTAATCCTTCCAGATTTTTGTCTATACCATACTTTCTATACTCAGCTTTGAATACTGAACTTGGATGAAACTTTTGAGGGTATACATCATATCTTCGTTCATTACTTTTGTTTTGTATCTCCATATATCCACCCCATGAATCGCAATACCAATTAACAGTGTGCCTACGAGCAACAACTTCTCTTTTGCCATTAGATAATATCCAATGCTGCAATATTTCAGAGATGTAATATCTTGCAGCTTCACCTGACTTATGATAAGAACGTAGCTCAAAGTTCCGTATAACTTGAAACTCTCCATACAGTTCGGCAGATGCGATATAAGTTCGCTGTTCATCCGTCCTTTTCCTTGTCTGTTCTATCTTTAACTTAGTATTGCAGTGAGGGCAAACTGCTTTCTTCCGGCTTACTAATTCCGGAGAAAAAGAATTGCCACAGTCCATGCAGATAACACGTGTTTTAGTTGCAAATCCTTTATGCTCTAGGCAATCTACTTTAGCCCATGTAAGCATATACTGCTCTATGCTGCGCAAGCCTTGACTAAGTGCCAATACTTGATGTTGTAATCTAGTCCTTGCTTTCATCCTTCAAAATCAAATAATGATGGTACGACTTCCTGTTTAGCTATTTTCTCAGCTTTCTTCTCCAGCTTCTTTTTCCGGGCTTCCTCAATCTTCTTCATCTCTTTAGCCTCGTACTCCTTAAGAGCAGCTTCTTTAGCTTTTCGCTTATCCTCTTCGGTTAATTCAATAGTATGGTTTACAATCACCTTGGCGTTAACCGGCTTAACGTTCTTGATACCGTCTTCATCATAGTAGTGCACGGCCATGCCAAAGATTTCATCATCCGAGAACCCATTGCATCCGGACTTCTGCACCTCCCTTAAAATGAAGTTACAGCACTCGTCTATGTTCTTGTTTGGCTTTGCATAGGAAGCCGCAAAAAGCTCATCATTCTTTGCACGGTCCTCTAAATACGTTTGAATAGTTTGCTTAAATACATTACTTGCTTTCATGGTTATTTTGAATTATAGGTGAATAAAATCCTGTCACACTGACACACACCGTGCAGTTCTTTTCTAGTCTCTTCAATATCGTTTGTGGTGATAGGCTCTCTTATCACATCCATCAACTTATCACCACGCTTTAACTCAACTTTTACAATTACAATATCTTCCATCTTATCCAATCGATTACGTAATACACTAAAAACCAAAAAACCGCAATCACAATAGCGATCACGGTCAACGACAATCTAAATCTAATATCTTTCATAAGCTCTCATCCAACTGGTGGCTTCAATAACTCGGCAGCTTCCTTATCACCGTTTGCCGCCCTTCTACGCAACTCTTGCACCCAAGTGAGGGAAGTATAACCTTTTGGCGGGATAAACTCTCTGCGGGCCGATAACTCCGCTTTTCGTGCCGCCTCTGCCCTCTCCTGTTCGTAACTTCTCTCCCGAAGGAATTTATCACGGAACACATCACCGATCGTGAGCGGATCAAAATAACCGTAGAACCGGCCATACTGCCCAACCTTGAAACGAGCGATAAACAACATGAATTCTGTGAGACGGATGTAGGGGTAACGCCTGACAAGATGCTTTGCAAACTCCGTAACAGCAAGCCCGTCAGCATCCTCTTTTGTCGACGAAACAAAATCCAAGCTTAGTATCTGAACCTTTACCCATAGCGTAGCTGCTTCGTAACCGTAAATCTGGGATATCTCGCCAATTGATGGTCCTCTGTCGCTATACGCCTTGTTGACGTCCGAGAGTAACAGCGGTTGCACAGCCGGGCTAAACGCTAACGATAATTGATCAAAGGTCGGGTAAGACCGGCTCAACGAAGTTATCCTCTCTTCCCGCTGTAACTGCAGCGAACTCGTCGAGCAGCTCTCTTGCTTTATCTGCCTTACTAGGCTTCCGATTTTTTCCATCGCCATTTTCTTTTTCTTTCATGATCCAATTGTTCGCTCTACTATCCCAGCGTTCTATTCTCACTCCGGAGGCCGTGCGCCATCCCAAACTCGTGAAGTGATTATAGAATATTTCCGCTTGTTTCCTCCAGTCCGGCATCTTGTTTTCAAAATACGCGCTAACTTCTTCAAACGTTGGCGGAACAAATTCTTTTTTAGTGCGAACTGACTTTTTAGGTTTCACATCGTTTTGCGCAAATAACTCGCTAGAGTTATTCTCTATATTCTTATATTTATGTTTCTGTTTATATAAAGGGTTACCGTTTTCGTTACCATTTACGTTACCGTTTATGTTACCACTTTCGTTACCATTTTTGTTACCGTCAGAAACATAAAGAA
>JAGPIY010000022.1:11413-16005 GCA_018054715.1 Bacteroidaceae bacterium | reverse complement strand
CTGGCAGTAATCATTTTATAGCAGACTAAATTCAAAAAAAGAGAGGTTGTGCCACTTTCGTTGACACAACCTCTTATAAAAAAGAGATGCTAAAATCACTCTAATATCATCGTTTCTTCAGCATACTCATAAAAACGTTCGATAATATCAACCACCTTCATGCCATCGTATGCATTCGTTGTGATTTCACTTTGACGAGAAAGCACATCTATTACATTCTGAATCACATAATGATGATTCTGTGCAGAACCCTTATAAGGTCCATAGTCATTAGGGGGATTCGAAGGAGCCAGTTGTGGCATCACATAATCTTTTACGTGACAATAAGTCACTTCATTCATATACTGCCCGGCTACTTTTATAGAACCATTTTCTGCAATGATCGTCATACTACTTTCGAGATTGCAATCCCATACAGCTGTAGAGAAGTGTAAACAACCCATTCCTCCCTGATTGAAGCGAAAAGAAATACAGCCGGTATCTTCAAAGTCGGTCAATTTTTCATGCGCATAATCTTCAAGCACGGAATAGATATCGTCTACATCGCCAAACAGCCAATACATAATATCCACAAAATGTGAGAATTGAGTATAAAGTGTACCTCCATCTAACTCCTTGCTGCCATGCCAATTCCCCGTATGATAATAACGAGAATCGCGATTCCAGAAGCAGTTCAGCTGCACCATATAAAGTTTACCTAAACGGCCGCTATCAACCATTTCTTTCAACCATACAGAAGGTGGTGAGTAACGGTTCTGCATTACACAAAACACTTTCTTTCCTACTTCTTCACTCTTTTGAATTACTTCTTCAGCATCCAACCGTGAAAGTGCCATAGGTTTTTCAATTACTACATGGCATCCTGCTTCCAAAGCCTGTAAAGCCAAAGAAGCATGTAAGCCGTTGGGCACGCAGATATTTACTACATCAATCTGCTCTTTAGCCAATAATTCATCCATGGAACGATAAAAAGGTTCCTTCAAATCGGCTAATCCATCTAATTCTGTGCGAGCAAGGGTATCACAAACCGCAACTAATTGAGCTTCGGAATTGCGACGAATCATTTCAGCATGTCGTTTACCGATATGCCCTTGTCCCACAACTGCAAATCGTATCATTTATATAAGTTTAATAACTTCTAGCAAAAAGTACACGGCAAGCAGAAGGTTTGCCGGTTACCATACACTTACCGGGTGTTTTTTCATAACCGAAAGGTACACAACGAATGGTTGCTTTGGTTTCTTCTTTTACAAGCGCTTCGGTTTCAGCAGTGCCGTCCCAGTGAGCTAAGATAAAACCACCTTTCTCTATTTGTTCTTTAAATTCGTCGTATGTATCGACCGTTGTAATATGACTATCAAGATGTGCTAATGCTTTTTGGAAAATGTTTGCCTGAATATCATCAAGCAATTGTTTTACATAAGCCTCGATGCCTTCTAATGTGATAGTTTCTTTTTCGAGCGTATCACGACGCATTACCTCTACAGTACCATTCTCTAAATCGCGTGCTCCAAGTACAAGACGTACCGGAACTCCTTTCAGCTCGTAATCAGCAAACTTAAATCCGGGACGTCTATTATCGGAATTATCATATTTCACACTTATACCAAGTGCTTTCAGATTCGCTACAATTGCGGCTACACGAGCATCAATCACATCTAATTGTTCTTGACTCTTGTAGATAGGAACAATAACTACTTGAATAGGAGCCAATTTTGGAGGTAGTACCAAACCGTTATCATCGCTATGAGCCATAATAAGCGCACCAATCAAACGAGTGGACACTCCCCATGAAGTAGCCCATACATATTCCATTTCATTCTTTTTATTCACAAACTGTACATCGAACGCTTTTGCAAAGTTCTGACCTAAGAAGTGACTAGTACCACTTTGAAGTGCTTTACCATCTTGCATCATAGCTTCAATAGTATAGGTATCTACAGCACCGGCAAAACGCTCGGTTTCCGATTTCACTCCTTTTACTACAGGCATAGCCATAAAACCTTCAGCAAAATCACCATACACATTAAGCATCTTGCGAGCTTCCTCTTCTGCTTCTTCTTTTGTTGCATGTGCAGTATGTCCTTCTTGCCAAAGGAATTCTGCTGTACGAAGGAAAAGACGAGTACGCATCTCCCAACGCATTACGTTAGCCCATTGGTTACAGAGAAGGGGAAGGTCACGATAGGAATGAATCCAATTTCTATACGTATTCCAAATAATGGTTTCGGAAGTTGGACGAATAATAAGTTCTTCTTCTAACTTAGCCTCCGGATCAACTATTACCCCTGAGCCATCGGCTGCGTTTTTTAAACGATAGTGAGTTACTACTGCACATTCCTTGGCAAAGCCTTCTACATGTTCAGCCTCACGACTAAGGAATGACTTGGGAATTAGTAGCGGAAAGTAAGCGTTTACGTGACCCGTCTCTTTAAACATATCATCGAGCTGACGTTGTATCTTCTCCCAAATAGCATATCCATAAGGCTTTATTACCATACATCCACGCACCGCCGATTGTTCGGCGAGGTCGGCTTTAACGACCAATTCATTATACCACTGCGAATAGTTCTCACTACGCTTTGTGAGGTTTTTAAGTTCTTTTGCCATTGCTATATTTTTCTTTTTATTCCTTTTTCGAACCGCAAAGATAATTATTTCTTTCGATATAGAGTTTCTTTTTTTATACTTTTTCCATTACAGTGCTGCGATGTCATCGAACAATGTCTGCAAAAAAGCCTGAGCCGGCTTCCTGTTTTTCCCTTTCTGAGAACCCTTATCTATCAGTACACGACCGGAAACGTTATCTTGTAAAAAGGTATCTTCAGGCGTTACCATTCCTAAACAATCGGGATAGGTAAAAATGGCAAAATGAGGAGAACGAGGATTCATTATATTTTTACTAAAACGGAACTCCTTATGTGAAAGTCCGCATTGTGCCAATAAAGTGGCTACTAGATCTATTTGAGAAGCTAAAGTGGTAACACGTAATGGCTTTTTTATTGCACCACCAACCAACAAGGCTGGTATACGACGGCGAAGTATAGGGTCTTTCAATTGGCCGACAAAAGAGCCGTAAGGATGATCTGCTACCAAAAGCACTACTGTATTTTTCCAATACGGAGACTTTTTCAAAGCCACAAAATAATTGTTTATGCAAGAATCTACATAATATACTGAGTTACGATATGGATTCTCAAAACGCTTCACATCGACTTTAAAAGGTTCATGACTACTACTGGTTTGAATAACATGAAAGAAGGGTGCATTCCCTTGAGAGACTGTATGCTTTTTCAAATCACTTGAAGCTCTCTCAAAAAGTTTGGCATCCGGTATTCCCCAGTCGGTAGTGCGATAAGATACGGGGAAATCCGTTTCACTTACAATATCAGAGATTCCTTGCCCAACCAAATAGCCTCGCATATTAGTAAAATCAGCATCTCCACCATAATAATAGCGACGAGTATAACCCGCTTGTTTTAGGCTACGAGGTAAAGATGGTAGCGAATGTGCTTTCTTCAGATGCTTCATTATCGACATATTAGGCTGAGCCGGATAACCACTCAAAACAGAAATTATACCCCGATCGGTACGGAAACTATTCGCATACATATTATCGAACACCACTCCCTCTTTGCAAAGTTGATTTAGACAAGGAGTAATTCCTTTCTCTCCTCCCAACGGTTCTACTACCGCAGACATAAAGCTTTCTAAAAGAATAACTACAACATTAGGGCGATTGGTGGTAAATAGCTGAGGAATTGTATCAGAAGCCAGAGGAGGGACATCCACCATTTTCTTAAATTCCGCTGAAGCTTCCGGTGCTTTCATAAATCGATATTCATTTGCAAAATCTTCGCTTCTACGTAACGAATCTAACAAACTAAAACAAGGATTGAGTGCTGCATGATTCAACTCCATTATATCACTAAAAAACACACGTCCCACATTCATTGTGGAAGTATTCACTCCTCCTCGAATAGGTAAGAAAAGAGCTCCGGCTAAAAGTAGCATTACTCCTGTATGCCACCATTTTGTGGATTGTTTACATTGAGGTGCAAATTCTTTCTTCTTAGAAGATATATATCGAATTGCAAAATAATAGAATCCTAAATAAAAAGCGAAACTCTCCACAAGGAGAGCTACCAAACCCAGCAACAAAGTAGGATACTCTACGCTAGCAAAGGCCTCACGTGGAGTTCGAAGATAAAATAGCGGAGTACTATCCAGACGGAATCCCCAATAGCCATATAATGCAAGATCACTGACGTAGATTAAAGCCAGTAAAACGGAACTTGCGATTAAATATTTTTTCAGGACATTGAAGCAAGCTTTCGGCCACCAAATAGAAAGCACTAGTAATAGACTAGGTATCACCATAAAACAGCCCCCCACAGAGAGATCCATGCTTAATCCATGATACAGAACCTCAATCCATTTACTAAATCCCAAAGGAGCATAAATGGAATGATAAAAACTCATAAATAAGACTTTCTGAATTAAGAAAGATAACACTAAAAATGCATATATTCGAAGGTATATGCCCACCGCTTTTTTCATAATCTAATTATATTGAAAGAGTACATCGTACT
>JAGPIY010000022.1:0-11313 GCA_018054715.1 Bacteroidaceae bacterium | reverse complement strand
CATCGTCAGGAAATTGAGCAAATTGCTGCAAACTCAGAAGCTCCTTCTTTCAAGAATACGACAGAAGCTATTGAACATTCCGGACGATTATTGGAAAAAGCATATAATGTACTTGAAAATTTACTCAGTGCAGAAAGCAATGATGAGCTACAAGCTATTGCAGAAAAGCTATCTCCTGATATTACGGCACACTTCAACGATATTTCGCTGAACGAATCTTTATTTCAACGCACAAAAGAGCTCTATGATCAGAAAGAATCTCTAAATCTTTCATCAGAAGAGCTTAAGTTACTTGAAAATTCATATATTGGATTTGTGCGCCATGGAGCGAATCTTTCACCTAATGACAAGCAACGTTATCGCAAACTAACTGAAGAGCTTTCTTTACTTTCCTTGCAATACGGTCAAAATATTCTGAAAGAGACAGGAAGCTATCAACTGCATCTAATCGATGAGAAGCAGGTTGTAGGAATTCCAGAGGGAGATTTGGAAGCGGCGGCTCTAGTAGCCAAAACAGAAGGGAAAGAAGGATGGATTTTCACTTTGCAAGCTCCTAGTTTCATGCCCTTTATGAAATACCAGCGCAATCGAGAATTACGGCAAACACTTTACATAGCGTACAATACAAGATGTACAAAAGAAGGGGAATATAACAACTATCCACTTGTAGTACGAATGGTTAATCTACGTAGAGAAATCGCTCAATTGCTTGGTTTTAAGGACTATGCTGAATATGTATTACAACGCCGGATGGCAGAAAATGAAGAATCGGTTTTTCGACTTCTAGATAAACTTTTAATAGCTTATCGCCCTACAGCTATAGAAGAGGTGAAGGCCATACAACAACTTGCGTTAGAGCTAGACGGACTTGATCCTTCTGATTTCTGCGGATGGGATTTAGCTTATTATTCAAACTTACTGAAGGAACGTAACTTCCAGCTCAACGATGAACAACTAAGGCCTTATTTTCCTCTTGAGAAAGTAATTTCCGGTGTGTTCGGATTGGCTACACGTTTGTACGGCATTACTTTCCAAAAATCGACTAATATACCTGTATATCACCCCGATGTTGAAGCATTCGAAGTGTTTGATCACGACGGAACATTCCTCGCTGTACTTTATACTGATTTCTTCCCACGAGAGGGGAAACGCCCTGGAGCTTGGATGACAGAATACAAAGGGCAATGGATTGAAAAGAAAACAAATGAAAAGGGAACTGAAAAATACGATTCCCGTCCTCACGTATCGTTGGTGATGAATTTCACGAAACCAACTGAAAGCAAACCGGCTCTTCTTACTCTAGGCGAAGTTGAAACATTTCTTCATGAGTTCGGACATTCATTACACGGTATGTTTGCACAAGCTACTTATGATAGCTTAAGTGGTACAAATGTATACTGGGATTTTGTTGAGCTTCCATCACAATTTATGGAAAATTTCGCTACCGAAAAAGAATTCCTAGCAACCTTTGCGCAGCACTACAAAACAGGAGAAACGATTCCTACTGAATTAATTGAGCGAGTAAAGAAAGCCAGCAATTTCAACGTGGCCTATGGCTGTTTGCGACAACTTAGCTTCGGGCTGCTCGATATGGCTTGGTATACGCTAAACAAAGATTTCGAAGGAGATGCGGCTACAGTACGTACCTTCGAAGAAGCCGCAATGAAATCTACTTGTCTTCTTCCTCCTGTCCCTGAAGCTTGCATGAGCGTACAATTCTCACACATCTTTGCGGGAGGATATTCTGCCGGTTATTACAGCTACAAATGGGCCGAAGTACTCGATGCGGATGCCTTCTCTCTCTTTAAAGAAAAGGGTATTTTTAATAAAGAAGTGGCACATGCCTTTCGCGAACAGATCCTTTCTAAAGGAGGAACAGAACACCCAATGATTCTCTACAAACGTTTTCGCGGACATGAGCCTACAATTGATGCTCTACTTCGCCGCAACGGAATTATCAACACCCCTGAATAAAAAAAATGAATATGCTACCAATAAAATATTGCACTCGACTTGCATTCGGTTTAATTACGATCCTTGCACTCGGTTTGTTGTCTGGCTGCGATGATAAGGATGATATCAACGCTATCTTCTCAAACAAAAAATGGGTCGCTGTTTACACTGCTACTACAACAGACTGGAACGATGATAACAAATATGAAATTACTAAAGATTTCGATACGGCAACCGAGAATACGACAAGTTACCGAGTGACCACCGGCACAAATACAATTCAGATAAAGGGCGTTAGTACTACATGGACCGGTAAGTGGACAGCCAACGGCTCTGATCGTACTTTCAAAATCACAAATCTAACCAAAACAGGTGGCAATGGAGCTAGTGAACTTGAAATACGATTTTTAAACTATGTAGCTACAGCAACTTATTATCGAGGAGATGAAAATTTAGTCAAACTTTTTCAAAGCGACAAAAAAAATTACATCTTGCTTCGCGCTGAATAACAGAGTCTGCAAATCTTTGCAAATCATTGAATAACAATAGCATTACTAATGGAATCCAAAACCAAACAAGAAGCACTCGACATGCGTTACATGCGAATGGCTCAAATATGGGCTGAGAACTCTTACTGCGAACGCCGCAAAGTTGGAGCCCTGATCGTAAAAAATAAAATGATTATTTCTGATGGATACAACGGAACCCCTTCAGGATTTGAAAACATATGTGAAGACGAGCACCAACTCACCAAGCCCTATGTACTTCATGCAGAGGCTAACGCCATCACAAAAATAGCACGAAGCAATAATAGTAGTGAAGGAAGTACTCTTTACGTAACAGCTTCACCTTGTATTGAATGTGCTAAATTGATTATCCAAGCAGGAATTAAAAGAGTAATATACGGCGAAAGATATCGCTTGGAAGAAGGACTGAACTTACTCGAAAGAGCTGGTATTGAAGTGGTCTTTCTTGACAAAAACGCAAAATAAAAAGCAAAAATCAGACTGAGATATGACAAATAAAAACTCTCGCCTCACCCCTATTATCATCGCTATTAGCGTAGTTATAGGCATACTTATTGGTTCACTTTACACCGAACACTTCTCTGGCAATCGTTTGGGCATTATCAATAGTTCGAGCAATAAAATCAATGCTCTATTGCGAATCATTAGCGATCAATATGTAGACGATGTGCCTATGGATCAAATTGTAGAGAATGCCATGCCATTAATTTTAAAAGAGTTAGATCCACATTCAAAATACATTCGTGCCGAAGACCTTGAAGCTGAAAACTCTGGCCTTGAAGGAAAATTCAGCGGCATTGGTGTTGGATTTCAAATCATGAACGATACTGTTTGCATCAATAGCATCATTCCCGGAGGTCCTTCTGAAAAGGTCGGAATCATGCCCGGAGATCATATTGTGCAGATAAACGATAGCACCTTTACAGGCGCAAATGTGGATGAAAAATTTGTGAAGTCTAAATTAAAAGGGAAGAAAGGCACAAAAGTAAAAATTACAGTAAAACGGCAAGGCGATAAAAAGCTCCACAGCTTTACTGTGATACGTGGCGACATTCCTGTAAAAAGTGTGGATGCAGCATATATGTTGGATAAGAATATCGGCTATTTGCGCATTAGTCAATTCGGACGTACCACTCACATGGAAATGATTAATTCATTGGCAGTGCTCTCACACGAAGGTATGAAGAAAGTAATCATCGACCTACGCAGTAATTCCGGTGGATATATGGAAGCTGCCGTACAGATGGCAAATGAATTTCTACCTCAAGGACGACTCATTGTATATATGGAAGGACGTAAGTATCCACGTAGTGATGAATATTCCAATGGGAATGGCAGCTTTCAAAAGATACCGTTAGTAGTACTCATCAACGAAGCCTCTGCATCTGCTTCCGAAATTTTTGCCGGAGCCATACAAGACAACGACCGTGGTCTCATTATCGGACGACGTTCTTTCGGAAAAGGTCTGGTACAACAACCTATTGAGTTCAATGACGGTTCAGCAATTCGCCTAACGATAGCACGCTATTATACCCCTAGTGGGCGATGCATACAACGCCCTTATAGCTTGGGCATAGACGAAGCCTATGAAAAAGATGTGCTTACACGCTACGAGCATGGGGAATTTTTCCATGCAGATAGCATTCATCTAGATCGCACTAAAACTTTCTACACTTCGTTTTTGAAACGACCTGTATATGCACAAAGCGGCATCATGCCGGATATCTTCATCTCTGAAGATACGCTTGGAATTACTTCATGGTACTTGGCTGCAAAAAACGCTTCACTTCAAGAACGATTTGCTTTTGAATATACTGACAAAAACCGAAAAATGTTATCTGAATACGATAATTTTGTAGAATTGCTGACTTATCTTAAGCAACAAGCTTTGATAGATAAACTTGCAGCTTATGGAGAAAGTAATGGACTTAAACGCAGGAATTTAATGATTCGCAAATCACAAAAACGAATAGAAAAAGATCTTTATGGATTCCTCATCTACAATATTCTGGGACAAGAAGCAAGCATTGAGTTTGCTAATCTAACTGACCCAACGGTAATTCAGGCAGCAAAAGTATTGCAAGAAAACAGATCGTACCCAAAGGCTCCTACGAAAGAGGAAAAGATACTCACTCAAAAAATTGACTCTGCTGCCCGTGCAACTGCCAAGGCGAAGGCTAAAGCTGCAGAGAAAGATAAGCTATGGTAAAATGCTTATCACAAAAAAAGACATCAGATTAGAAATGGCACGCCGTAAGCGTGCCCTTTCTGTTGAGCATAAAAATATTGCCTCAGAAGATCTTTGCAGACAATTGCTTTCTGATCGGAAGATACAGAATGCTAAAGTTATTCTCCTCTACAATGCTCTGCCTGATGAAATATCCTTAGCGCCACTTTTAGACTTTCTGTACAAAAAGGAGAATCCTCCAACGCTTCTTTTACCTATAGTAAAGGGAAAAGAATTAGAATTAAAAATCTATCAAGGACTAAATTCATTGCAACTTGGAGCCTATGGCATATTAGAACCTACCGGAGAGGTCTTCACCGAATATTCAAACATAGAGATTGCTATAATACCCGGAGTCGCATTCAACCAATCAGGCGTTCGAGTTGGGCGCGGAAAAGGATTTTACGACCGCCTTTTACCCCACCTTACAGAAAGCTATAAGATCGGCGTCTGTTTTCCCTGTCAACTTGTCGAGAACCTTCCTTCTGAAGCTCACGATGTTCCCATGGACACAATAGTAGTACCTAAAGATTAATCGTAAGAGTTCTCTCAAAAAGAGTACTATTTTATTTGAAAATAATATTCGTAATCACTTGGGCTCCCGCCTTAGCATTTAAATTACGAATGAGAATAGCTTTGGCCATATTCAATTCCTGCCGAAAAGCCGGTGAAGTGACATGTACAAAAAGAGCTTGATTTTTTATAAAAAGGTTCTCTGTATATCGTGCTCCTAATGGCCCTACAACCTCCGGCCAAGCAGTCAACAAACGCTGCTGTTGTAAAGGAGATTCTAACCCCTCTTCTCTAAGATATTGCCGAAGAATATCACCAATAGGTAAAGCTTTGCGACGTTTCATAATACCGAATTTTCAGAAGTTACTATTCCTTTATCAACCTTGAAGAAACGATAGTCTCCTCCCATATTGCGTAAAATACAATCGAGATTCTCACGGTTTGTATCTGTAATAAAGATTTGACCATAATCAGGGCCAGAAACTAATTTTATAATTTGTTCTACACGCGAAGAATCCAATTTATCAAAGATATCATCTAGCAGAAGAATCGGAGTACGTTGTTTCAATTCTTTTAAAAAGAGAAATTGCGCCAATTTCAAAGCTATTAGATAGCTTTTATTTTGTCCCTGCGAGCCCTCTCGTTTCATCGCATAATCCGACAAAGTCATTTCTAATTCATCTTTATGTATACCATGAAGCGTATAACCTATAATGTGCTCTTTCTGTCGGCCGTTAATCAATTGAGGAAGAAGTGAGCCTCGCATAATATGAGAGGTATAAGTCAGCCCAACCGTTTCTTTATCTTGTGTAATCGCAGCGTGAATTCGTTGAAAAAGAGGAATAAAATGCGCTATAAAATCCGTTCGTTTACGATAAACAACTTCTGCTGCTGCATCCATCTGTTCTTCCCAAATAAGAAAAACATCCGAGTCAGCTAATGGTTCTTGCTTAAGTAATGCATTTCGCTGATTCAAAGCCTTTTCATATCGTAAAAGTGCATTTAAATAGTCGCGATCATATTGAGAAATCACAATGTTCATAAAGCGACGACGTTCCTCACTACCCCCTAAAATCAATATGGAATCTGCGGGAGAAACCTGTACCAAAGGCAAAAAACCGATATGATCAGCAAGACGCGAATATTCCTTTTTATTTCGTTTAAACTGCTTCTTTTGGCGGCGTTTCAGTCCACAAAATATATCTTCCTGTACACCATCCTCCATTACATACTCTCCTTGAATCATAAAGAAATCTGCATCATGAAGAATATTTTGCGAATCAATGGGATTACCAGCACTTTTACAGAAAGAGAGGTAATAAATAGCATCTAGTAGATTCGTCTTTCCCATTCCATTTTGCCCCATAAAACAATTAAGCTTCGGGGAGAAAGAAAGTTCGACTTGCGCTAAGTTTTTGTAATTGAGTATGGAAATTTGTTTCAGTATCATTCTTTATGAACCTTTTGAGCATACAAAAGTAGAAAAAAAACCGCAAATCACGAAAAAAGCAGCCCAAAATTTTTGCATTTCCTAAAAAAACACTATTTTTGCTGGCTGAAAATATGCAAAAGCATTTAAGGCGTAAGAAAATAAAATTAAAATAGAAATGACTAAAACTAAAAAAGGACAGGAATTAAACGTAGGGAAAGCCATTATAGGCACTGAAACGTTTCTCGAAAAAAACGGTAAGCTGTTAATCGGTGCACTTATTGCGATTGCAGTAATTGCAGGAGGATACTTCGGATACAAATATCTCTACATAGCTCCTCGCGAAGAAAAAGCACAAGCTGCCATTTTCGTAGGCCAAACTCTTTTCGAAGAAGGAAACTTCGACCAAGCACTGAATGGAGACAATAAAGGTTTTACAGGATTCTTAAAAGCAGCAGATCAATATAGTGGCACTAAAACGGCAAATCTGCTTAATGCTTACATCGGGCTCAGCTACAAAGCTTTAGGAAAAACAGCGCAAGCTATTGAAGCACTAAACGATTTCGACAGTGACGATGAAATGATTTCTCCTGCAATTCTTGGAGCACTCGGCAACTGCTACGTAGATGCTGGTGATTTAGAAAAGGGTGTTTCATTCCTTGAAAAAGCTGCTAAAAAGGCAGATAATAGTACACTAAGTCCAATATTCTTGCGTCAAGCAGGCCTTGTCCTCGAGAAACTAGGACAGAACGACAAAGCATTAGCTCTTTATGAAGAAATAAAGAATAAGTACTACAATGTAGGAATGAGCCTTGAAATCGACAAATATATTGAACGCGCTACCGCTGCCACTCAAAAATAAGAATATCTTCGAGAATTCAACTAATTAATATATCAAGATACGCGAGGGCTTTAAAAAGTCCTCGCGCGTCATTTAAAAAAACATGATTTATGGCTACAGCTTTTCATAACCTCTCTGAATATGAGACAGCCTCTCTAGCAGGCATTCAACGTAAACGCTTCGGCATCGTAGTCTCAGAATGGAATCCCCACATCACAGGAGCTTTACTTGAAGGTGCAATAGATACACTTAAAAAGGAAGGAGCACTAGATGAGAACATTTTCGTAAAACAAGTACCCGGTAGCTTTGAACTTATTTATGGAGCTACACAAATGATTCAGAAATACGACTGCGATGCAGTAATTGTATTGGGTTGCGTAGTACGTGGAGACACCCCACATTTCGATTACGTATGTCAAGGAGTAACGCAAGGCATTGCGCAGCTAAATGCAATAGGTAAAGTGCCTGTTATCTACGGCCTTGTAACCACAAACGACATGGCACAAGCAGAAGATCGTGCAGGAGGTAAACTCGGAAATAAAGGTATTGAAGGGGCAATCACAGCGGTTAAAATGCTAAAAGAATTTGCTGAATAGGTATTTTTTTGATAAAAAAGTCTCCGAAAAGTTTGGTGGTTTAGAAAAAAGTCGTACCTTTGCACCGCAATTGGGACTAAAACTGCTAAAGGAGAACGGGTAGTTACCAGAGTGGCCAAATGGGGCAGACTGTAAATCTGCTGGCTTCGCCTTCGGTGGTTCGAATCCATCACTACCCACTTTATTTCTTTCGAGAAATAAACAGTTCTAGTAGAATTGCAACCGCGGAAGTAGCTCAGTTGATAGAGCATTAGCCTTCCAAGCTGAGGGTCGCGGGTTTGAGCCCCGTCTTCCGCTCTCAAGAAAAATCAAGTAGATAGTTAATATCTGCTTGATTTTCTTCTTTTATATCTCTGTATTCATAAAAGTTGGTATATCACATTATAAACACTGACTATAAATAGTTGCAACACAACTATACTTATATTCGTTTTTATCAAATTTATTGCGTTTCTTTGACAACTTGTCAACGGGGCGGTAATTAATAAGCTTATGCCAGTCATTGGTATATCTCCTTTTAAAGATGTTTTCAACCTAACATCATACATCTCCGCCTTATAAAGAAAAGATATTTCAGCTACTATCTAAAGAATCTTTATTAGTGATTAATTACTGCAGCCCTCACCGGACAAACAAGAGTAGTAATGCTATAAGATGGTAAGGACACAGAAAGCACAGTTCCGTGTAATTTAAAATCAGAGACGGCAGCATTAAGTTCTGTATCAGAAGTACGAGTGGCGGTAATACGACCTCCGACCTTATTAAAAAGTGAAAGATCAATCTTATGACATGCCGAAAAAGCATTAGGATTCAAAGCTACGATAATAAGAGAATCGCCCGTAGGGTTTAAAGCAGCGAGCATCTGTTCATTGGGAACAGACAGAAACCTGGAACCAACGGGAATATAACGACTAATCTGCTGACGCACATAATAGTTCTTCACCCGCTGATAGGTTTGATCAGCGAAATTGCCTTCCAGCAAACACCATTGATCGTTTCCTTCCTCCACATATTGCCAGTCAACCCAAGCTTCGGGACGAATATAACGAATGTCGTTCATCAAAATCTGCGCTAAAGTTAGGTTACCACTGATGCCGGAACCACCAGCCCCCACTTCACTCATCCAAAGTGTTTTGTCATAAACAGTGCAAAGTGTACGTATTTTAGCTCGAGCATGATTAGTAGCAGTATAAGTATGGGTATTCCACTGCCCAATCAAACTTAGAGCAATACTATCTGAAGCATATGCTTTAAAGTCAGTAACCGATTGCTCTACACTAGTTTCATCGGAGGCGGATATTACAGTTTTCAATCCGGATTTTTTAAGAACCGGTGCCAAAACCTTTAGAAAATCAATCTGTGCAGTGGTACTAAAGTGACAACCCTCTTGACTGCCGTTTGCATTCCAATAATCGGTAACAGGTTCATTAAAGGGCTCAAGCGTCTTAAATTCGATATTGAACGAGTCTTTATAAAACTTGCACACATCGACCAAGTAGTGGGCGAAAGCTTCATAATATTCCGGCTTTAGATTATCTTGTGAAGCATTTACATTGCCGGCACAACAGCCGCTATAAGTCATATAATAAGGCCCTGAATTACTAAATGCTTCAAAGATGGCATCAGGCCTTTTCTCTTTTATTTTCAACATAATCTTACGTTGAGCAGCATCACGACTCCAATTATACTCAGCATTTATAGAATCTTTGAAACCTTCCATCTCAGCACGCAAACCCTTGCCTTTACCCATGTGATGCGGATCACAGTGACGGTTCAACGGGTCATCGCCCCCGCCAATATTGTAACGAAAGATATTGTAATTCAATCCATCCGGACTTACCAACCAATCTACAATCTGGTCAATATTCTCATCGCTCCATTTGCCACACATATTAGCCCACCAGCAAAGAGAGACGCCCCACCCTTCAAACGGCTTCTTAAAACGAGCGTTCGGATTAATTAAATATTGCACCACATTCACAGAAGAGTCGCCTACATATTCCGAAATATACCAATAACATTTTCCTTTCTTGCTTTTCTTTCCGGAATAAAGATAAGAGCCGTCTACAATACTCTGAGCATCGAGATACTTGTCATTGAATTTACATTTCAGTCGAACACAGGAGTTAGAAATCTTTTCGATAATGTATTTAGAAGCATTTGTAGTAGAATCTGCAACAAAAGAAATGCTCCCATTTCCATTTACAGCCATATATTGCTTCTTCCCAGACAATCTCACCCAATAGCAGCCGGCTTTATCAGAAATAAACTGCAACAGTTGCTGCTTACTGCCCGAAGCTTCACGCACAATAGCACGTCCATCGGTATCCGCACAAGCCACGTTGCCACCGGAATGAATTAAATAATAACGAGCATTTGCATTTGGTTGTAAAGTCTGTGCTTGAAACTTCATCGGCACAAAAGCCAGCAATATAGAACAAAGAGAAAGGATAAATAGATGTGACTTCATTGTGAGTGTTTTTTTAACAATAGATAAGTTTGATTTATAGTGTATATTAAGAGCCGATTTTTCTTTTTGTACGCTTCCTTATTTTGATTCATTCGCACGCATAAGGTTATACTATAGAAATCAGCGCAAAGATAATTATTTGTCACCGAACGAAAAATGATTTTACATATTTTATTAACTCATTGGCAGAATTAAAAAAGAATAGCTCAATCATGTCTGAAACAGCTTAATTTATATCAAATAAAGTAAGTGATACAACCCAACTATTAGAGCCCGAATTTTTCCTTCAGATCGTCAGTTTATTCATACCCTATTAATATACAAACGTTTAGACTGACGATTCTGTTTTTATAATCGTCAGTTAATCTTCATTTTTTCGTAAGATAATTATTTACAATATTTGCGTTCATGACTACCGTTTCAAATATTTGAAACGCATTTTCTTAATATTTGAAACGCATTTTTCACAATTGAGAAACGCATTTTTCAAATATTTGAAATGATCTGTTATACGCTATATTTTCGTTGTCTTTGCTCGTTGAATTTTCTTAAAGTGCCAATACTTCTGGCATGAACAAAGCGATAAGATAGATTATAAGAGCTGCATTCTTTCTCGGTTTATAGATTGGTAGGATGGAACTGGTGTTATAAAAATCGGTTTAAAAGAGTTAAAAACAAATTCCATTTCCCAATAAAAAGCAATATATTTGTATGCTTCGAACGATTCTTTTTAATTCTATCCATACACTCGTTTAAA
>JAGPIY010000155.1 GCA_018054715.1 Bacteroidaceae bacterium | reverse complement strand
CAACTTGATCTCCCACATTCATAATCATGCTGATGTTTTCCTCCACGTTCCCGTATTTCTCTTCAATCTTGCGTTTAGCAGCCTGCATGAGCCATTCATAACCACTACGCGATTTTATTTGATGATCGCCCATCAAGAGAATACGAAATGGAGTAGAGCTTCCTTGCTTGGTAGCCGTACGAAAGCGGTAAACTTCACTTTTGTTATCCCCACTTAGCACCTGATACGAATAAAGCGTATTTGCCGTCAAGCCTTTAAGTTGCACCGAATGCCAATAATAGCTGTCGGATAATGCCTCCTCTGTTCCAACTTCTTTGTTAGTAAGAGAAGCACTCTGGCTACCATAAGCAATCGCGCTTGATGCCGCAGTCGAAGTTTTCCAGCAAATCCATACCGAAGAGTCCGTAACCGACTGTAAATAAGGTTTCGTCATTTCCACATACGAAGGAACCACCGTTACACGATGCGCGGTATAAAGAGGCTTTCCCTCTTGCTCCCCCGTCTGTTCATAATAAATGTCAGCTTCACTTATCACTTTGTTTCCAATAGTCAAAGTTTCACCCGAATTAATCGTATGATCGACTACCTTATTTACAGAACGGTACACCGTAAGCGGTAAAGAAATAGTATCACTATGCGCATCCTCATAGCGACGAACCAGCCTTAAAGCTCCATCCTGAGCCAAGAAGGTACTGCGCAAACGAATTGAAGCACTCCCCTGCCCGTCTAAAATTTTGCATCCCAAAGGAGGCAACCATTGATACTGTTTCACCGATACATTCTGCGGAACTGAATAATGAAGTGTATCATTCATGCCAATCAACTGATTTCCAGAAATCTGTTGAGCATTCAACACATCAACTCCTATCATATAGAATAGAAGTACACAAAAAAAGAATCTTTTTACCATTGAGTTAATTAATTTAGCAACGGCAAAGGACGGGCAAATAAATCACAAGAAAACTACGATCAGATTGCAATTCTGTGAAGATGTCCATTCCGGCTAATAAAAAAAACGATAAATCCACCAATACTTCAGAGAAAAGCGCTATATTTGTAGCATAATTCGGATACAAACGATGAATGATCAATTAAAAATGATTGCAGCACGCCTGCATGGATTGCGCGAAGTGCTGGAACTCAGCCAGCAAGAAGTAGCCGAGAGTTGTCAAATTCCGGTAGAAAAATATGCTAAAATGGAAAAAGGAGAGTTAGACTTTTCCATTAGCGTCCTACAAAAAATCTCTAAAAAGTATGGGATTGAACTAGACGTGCTTATGTTTGGTGAAGAACCTCGCATGAGCACTTATTTCTTAACACGCGCCGGATCGGGCATCTCCGTGGAGCGTACTAAGTCGTATAAATACGAATCACTAGCCTCAGGATTTCGTGGACGGAAAGCCGATGCATTTATTGTCACGGTAGAACCCAAAGATTTAGAATGTGAAACGCAATACAATACCCACGATGGTCAAGAGTTCAACCTTGTGCTAGAAGGGCGCATGTTACTCACAATAAATAACAAAGAATTAATTTTAAATCAAGGAGATAGCCTCTATTTCGATTCCAGTCTACCCCACGCTATGCGTACACTAGACGGAAAGGCGGTGAAATTCCTTGCTGTAATTATATAATTTATGATAGAACGTTTCTTAGAGCAAACCCACTTTGTTTCGCAAGAAGATTTTAGCCAGCACCTAAACATTAAGGTTCCTGAAAATTTCAACTTCGGATACGATGTGGTAGATGCCTGGGCTCAAGAGGAGCCCGATCGTAAGGCTCTACTGTGGACCAACGACAAAGGTGAACATATTCAGTTCACTTTTGCAGAGATGAAAAAGTATACTGACCAAACCGCTTCCTATTTCCAAAGTTTGGGAATTAAGAAAGGCGACATGGTTATGCTAATTTTAAAACGACGTTACGAGTTTTGGCATTCCATTATTGCCCTTCATAAATTGGGTGCAATTGTAATACCTGCCACGCATCTATTAACGAAGCACGACATCGTATACCGCTGTAATGCTGCCGACATTAAAATGATTGTAGCAGCAGGTGAAGAAGTAATAACCAACCACATAATAGAGTCGTTACCCGAATCACCCACCGTAGAAACCCTTGTCAGCATAGGGCCATTTGTGCCCGAAGGCTTCAACGATTTTCACGAAGGCATTCGCAGCGCTGCACCTTTTCAACGTCCAACCGAAAGAACTACCAACGAAGACATCTCACTGATGTATTTTACCTCCGGCACTACCGGCGAGCCTAAAATGGTAGCGCACGATTTTACCTACCCCCTTGGGCACATTGTTACCGGCTCTATCTGGCACAACTTAGGTCCGGAGAGTCTGCACCTCACCATTGCCGACACAGGTTGGGGCAAAGCCGTATGGGGCAAGCTTTACGGTCAATGGATCGCCGGAGCCAACGTATTTGTATACGATCATGAAAAATTCACTCCTTCAGAGATTCTTTCCAAGATTCATGACTATCATATCACCTCACTTTGTGCACCTCCCACCATCTTCCGTTTTCTCATTCGTGAAGACCTCACAAAATACGATTTATCTTCTCTAGAATATTGTACCATTGCAGGCGAAGCTTTGAATCCTTCAGTATACAATACGTTCTATGAGCTCACCGGAATAAAATTGATGGAAGGTTTTGGACAAACCGAAACCACACTAACCCTAGGAACCTTTCCTTGGATGAAACCTAAACCCGGAAGTATGGGAGTTCCCAATCCACAATACGACATCGACCTGCTTACCAACGACGGCCGCAGTGCAGAAGCCGGAGAACAAGGCGAAATCGTGATTCGTACCGATAAGAGTAAACCACTAGGTCTGTTTAAAGAATACTACCGCAATGCCAAACTGACTCAAGAAGTCTGGCACGATCACATTTATTATACAGGCGACGTAGCTTGGCGTGATGAGGACGGATACTACTGGTTTGTAGGCCGTGCCGATGATGTGATTAAAAGTTCGGGCTACCGAATCGGGCCATTCGAAGTAGAAAGTGCATTAATGACCCATCCCGGCGTAGTAGAATGTGCTATCACCGGCGTGCCGGATGATATTCGTGGACAAGTAGTTAAAGCTACCGTTGTATTAAGCAAGGAATATAAAGACAAAGCCAGCGAAGAGCTTATTAAAGAGTTGCAGAATCATGTAAAACAAACTACTGCTCCTTATAAATATCCTCGCGTCATTGAGTTTGTAGACGAACTACCTAAAACCATCAGCGGTAAAATCCGTCGAGTGGAAATTCGAGAGAAGCATCCCAAAAGCTAGAAAACGTCGATTATAGACATCCAATAAAGCGGTATAAATCTTACTATAAGTAGTTTATACCGCTTCTTTTATTGTTCTACAAAGCCCTGACAATCTAATTTCTCAGTGATTTTCCTAAGGTATTCATCATCCGTCGACTTTCAATTAAATCTTTGTACTTCATAAAAACGATTACTGCCAACTGGCAAAAATGAATTTGCCAATCGGCAAAAACAAATTCAGCAGCTGGTAAAAATGAATTTGCCAACTGGCAGTAATCGTTTTTGAAAGAAACTTCTTAAAGAGAAACTACGAAATAAGAAAAATAACTTGCTAGTGGAGCATAAGATTAATCTGTAATTCGCAATTAGCCGATAAGCAACTTATAGAATGCATGATGAAGATGAATACTCTTTCTCCTTTCCTCAGAAAACGAAAATTAAATTGAAAAAGAAGAATAAAAACCGCTCGAATATTATCCTAAATATATATCTTTGCATAGTTTGTAAAAGATTCACATCACTTCAAACGGCAAAAAAACACACTTATGACAAATAAAATACTTATTATTGACGATGAAGTTCAAATTCGAACTCTTCTAAAACGAATGCTGGAACTAGAAGGCTACGAAGTCTTTTTAGCTCCAGACTGTCAGTCGGCACTCAAAAGTCTGGAGCTTCATCTTCCAGACGCTATTTTGTGCGATGTCTTTTTGCCGGATGGAAATGGAGTGAGTCTAATTGTGGATATTAAGAGAAAAGCGCCTCTATCTGAAGTCATTCTGTTAACAGCTCACGGCAATATAGCCGATGGAGTGCAAGCCATTAAAAACGGAGCTTTCGATTATATTACTAAAGGTGATGATAATAATAAGATTATTCCATTATTGAGCAGAGCTATTGAAAAAGCGAAATTAAACTCAAAATGTGAACAATTAGAAAATAAGATTGCTCAAAAATATTCGTTCGACTCTATTATAGGAGAATCGAATGCGATTAAAGAGGCTATATCCTTAGCTCAAAAAGTGGCAGAGACAGAGATTCCTGTTTTATTGACAGGCGAAACGGGCACCGGAAAAGAAATCTTTGCACAAGCAATTCACTACAGCAGCAAACGCAACAAGCAAAATTTCGTTGCCGTGAACTGTGCTTCATTTAGCAAGGAATTATTAGAGAGTGAAATGTTCGGACACAAAGCGGGCTCTTTTACCGGAGCACTAAAAGATAAAAAAGGATTGTTTGAGGAAGCAAATAATGGAACTATATTTTTAGATGAAATCGGTGAAATGGCTTTCGAACTGCAGGCTAAGTTACTTCGTGTACTTGAAAGTGGAGAATACATAAAGATAGGCGACACGAAACCAACGCATGTGAACGTTCGTATTATCGCTGCTACCAATCGCAATCTGGCAGAAGAAATTGCAGCCTCACGCTTTAGGGAAGATTTATTTTATCGACTTTCAGTATTTCAAATACATCTGCCTCCA
>JAGPIY010000154.1 GCA_018054715.1 Bacteroidaceae bacterium | reverse complement strand
AAGTTTATAAATTAGCAGCCAAAAAGGGACGGAGCTTTTCAGGAGAGATATTACGACGGGCAGCATAATCCTGAAATTGTTCCTCATTGATAGGGCCTATATTAAAATAGGTAGATGCAGGATGTGCAAACATCAATCCACAAACACTGGCATGCGGCAACATAGCACCGCTAGAGGTAAGTTGAATAGAGATGTTAGAGAGAGGAAGCATATCGTTAATAAGGAAGATGACACTCTGATCGGGCATAGAAGGATAACCTACTGCAGGACGGGTACCACGATATTTCTCACTCCACAACTCAGCAATCGACAATTCTTCTTCCGGAGCATAACCCCATTGCTGACGACGTACATCGAGGTGCATCTTTTCGGCAGCAGCCTCGGCAAGGCGATCAGCTAACGTCTGTGCCAAAAGGTGCTTATAAGGATCGTTGGGATATAACTTTTCAATTTCGGGATCTACTGAAGCAGCAAAGAGTCCAACAACATCAGGTTCACCCAAAGAAGCAGGACGAATAAAGTCAGTTAAACAAAGTAAAGGAGAGGTCGCATCACGCGGAGTTTGCTGACGGAGAAAAGGAAAACGGGTCGCTTTCGACTGCAGAAAAGGGGTTGCAGAATTCACATCTTCACCAATACTATCTTTCTCGGTAGGTTCGATCCACAGATCGTCTCCTTCGCTCACTACACGGTGCAGTTGAGTGAGACCATATACCTTATAATCTACATCAAGTTCCTGCAACATACGTTGTGCCTCTTTAAAAAGCTGCATCGCTTCAGTCGCTTTAGGGCGTTCAGTTTCAGGGAAAGAAGCTAACCATTGCGCGCGACATGCATCGCAACCGTGCAACTGAGCAATGCCCGCAAAGCGTGCTCCAAGTTGCCAGGTATGGAAAAAGTAACTCCAATTGATGTACTCAGCTACGAGATGTATAGGATAGGTGTACTGCATGTGTCGAAATAAATGAAATAGATTTTAGTGAAAGCGTAAGGCTTGTCCGCGAACTTCATCATGAAGCACACCTTCATCGAATACAGTTTGCCCGTTAACAAACGTACGCGCTACGCGATGCGTAAACGTATGCCCTTCGAACGGACTCCATCCACATTTACTAAGTATGCCTTCAGTGGTAAGCGTCCAAGGAGTATAAGGGCTCACCAACACTAAGTCGGCCTGATATCCTTCACGCAAATAACCTCGTTGCTCAATACCAAAACGTTGAGCGGGAGCATGACACATCTTTTCCACCACAAGAGGATAGCTAAAATTGTCGAGCATCGAGATTAAAGAAAATTGCAAGGAAGGCATACCTGATGCAGCCTTCAACGCTCCGCCATTCTTTTCGCGAAGAAGATGAGGAGCATGGTCGGTAGCAATCAAATCGATTCTACCCGTATGCAGTGCGGCAATAAGGGCAGCTTGATCGGTTTCTGCCTTTATGGCAGGGTTGCACTTAATACGAGTGCCAAGGGCTGCATAATGCCTGTCATTAAATAGTAGATGAGCGATACAAGCTTCGGAAGTGATACGTTTTTCGGCCAACGGAGTGGATTGAAAAAGGCTAAGCTCTTTTTGGGTAGAAAGATGCAATACGTGCAAGTTCGCTTTGAAGCGATCGGCAAGTTCTACAGCCAAAGCTGTACTGGCATAGCAAGCTTCTACATCGCGAATCAGAGGATGATATTTAATGCTCGGATCTTCCGTATAAAGCTCTTTACAATAACGAGCGGCATTGGCGGCGATGCGTGTAGAATTTTCGCAATGGGTGGCAATGAGCAAGTCGGTAGCACCAAAAATGCGTTCCAAATCTTTACGTTGATCGACCAGCATATTTCCGGTAGAACTACCCATAAAGAGTTTTACACCACACACACTATGTCGGTCGAGATGCGATAACTGTTCTAAGTTATCGTGCGTTGCACCAAAATAGAAGCTATAATTTACGCGACTTTCTGCTGCCGCATGCGCATGTTTATCGGAAAGCGCCTCCAACGTGGTGGTTTGAGGCTGACAATTGGGCATGTCCATATAGCTCGTCACGCCTCCTGCTGCAGCTGCACGGCTCTCCGAAATGAGATCGCCTTTGTGCGTTAAACCGGGATCACGGAAATGTACATGATCATCAATCACACCCGGCAAAAGTAGTTTGTTGGTTGCATCAATTATCTCCTCAGCTTCGGGAAAGGATAGGGTTGATGCAAGAAGCGGATCTTCCGGATGACGGAAGATCTGCTTAATTTTTTCGCCTTCAATAAGTACTGAAGCTACATATTGCTCGCCTTCGTTTACGAGGGTTGCATTCTTTATTAAAATTGTTTTCATAATCACTCGTCGTTTTCTCCTTTGCTGCCGTCGGTGTCACTAAGGCAACTCTTGAAGAATGATTTGCAGTTTTTCCACGATTGTTTCAGGTTCTTCCATGCATTTTTGGTTTGCTTCCAAACGGTAAACAATTTCAATCGGATCACACCAAACACAGCTTCTCCGAAGATACTTCCGCTCATCTTGCTAGTACCCAATAGACGATTGGTAAATATCACTGAAACCTCTTTCACTGCAAAACCGAGTTGCGAGGCGGTATATTTCATTTCTATTTGAAAGGCATAACCTTTAAAACGAATTTTATCGAGTGAGATACGTTCAAGCACTTTACGTGTATAACATACAAAACCGGCAGTAGTATCGTGTATTTTCAATCCGGTAATAAAGCATACATATTTCGAAGCAAAGTACGACATCAGTACCCGCCCCATGGGCCAATTCACCACATTCACGCCTGTTACATACCGTGAACCGATAGAGAAATCGGCTCCTCCTGTTGCACAAGCTGCATAAAGGCGTAACAAATCTTTCGGATCGTGACTAAAGTCGGCATCCATCTCAAAGACATACTCATAACTACGTTCCAAAGCCCATTTAAAACCGGCAATATAAGCAGTGCCCAATCCTAATTTTCCTTTGCGCTGCATCAGATGCAAAGTTTCGGGGAATTCGTTTTGTAGTCCTTGTACAATAGTTGCAGTTCCATCGGGCGATCCGTCGTCGATGATAAGTACATGAAACTGCTTTTCTAACGCAAATACGGCACGTATGATGTTCTCTACGTTTTCTTTTTCGTTAAAAGTGGGAATAATTACTATACTATCTGATGCTTGCATCGTCTCTCTTATTGTTTTACCCGTGCAAAAGTACAATTTTCTCTGTGAAAGTCAAAAATAATTCAAAGTTTTTTTCTATATTTGCGCGGGATTTCGCTACAACAGATGCAAGCGATCTCATTTAGCTTATGGAATTAAACAATTTGCACGAGCTTTATGCTCCGCACCCTGTGGTGGGTGTGCTTTCAAAAATGATGCAAGATTCTTCCGTGAAAACTATTTTCGCGGGGAATTTGTGTGCCTCATCGGCGGCTGTAGTAGCTTCAGAACTTTATCATCGACGTGTTTCGCACGCGTTCGTTTATATATTAAAAGACCTAGAAGAAGCGGGATATTTTTACCATGATCTTACCCAGATGGAAGGTACAGCACGAATTTTATTCTTCCCGTCGAGCTTCCGAAGGGCTCTGAAATATGGGCAACGTGATGCTGCAAGTGAGATTTTGCGCACGGAGGTGTTGAGTGAAGTACAAAAACTATCCGAAAAGAAAAAAAAGGCAGAAGAGGGACTTCCGCTGGTAATTGTGACTTATCCGGAAGCTCTCTGCGAGAAGGTAATTTCGCAAAACAAACTGTCGGAATATACATTACAACTCTCGAAAGGTGAGAAAATAAGCATCGACTTTATAGCAGAAGTATTACGAGGCTATGGCTTTGTGAAAACGGATTATGTATACGAGCCGGGGCAGTTTGCACAACGCGGCAGTCTGGTAGACGTATTCTCGTTTGCCAGCGAATTCCCTTTCCGTATCGACTTTTTTGGCGATGAAGTGGAGAGTATTCGTACCTTTGAAGTGGAAACACAACTTTCGCGCGAAAAGTTGACGAAGATTGCAATTATTCCGGAACTAGGTAGTGCGGTGAACGAGGATAGTTTGGTAGGTTTCTTGGAATTCTTACCTAAGGATGCATGGATAGTAGCAACTGACTTTTTAGAGTTACACGCACGAATGGACTCTATCTTGTCTGAAACACTATCTGCACAAGCTTCTGTGGCAGCTAGTGAAGAGGGCACAGAGCAGGTTCTACTTAATAGATTACTTATTCAGGCTGACCAATTCAGCAAAAAGTTGCTCGATTTTCGACGCTTGGAAATAGGTAATCGGCCCACGGGAACGCCTCAATTTAGAGTGGATTTTCCTTATCACCCCCAACCGTTGTTTCATAAGAATTTCGATTTGGTGAGCCAATCTCTGCGATCGTATCAAGAAAAAGGCTATACACTTTATATTTGTTCGGATAGCACGAAACAAACTACGCGACTAAAAGATATCTTTGCCGATCGGCACGACTCAATACAATTTACTCCGGTAAATCGGACACTGCACGAGGGCTTTATTGACGATCAATTGAAGGTCTGCTTTTTTACGGACCACCAGATATTCGACCGTTTCCATAAGTATTCGCTACGCTCTGATAAAGCACGAAGTGGCAAACTGGCACTTTCGCTAAAAGAATTAAATGAGTTTCAAATAGGCGATTATGTAGTGCATGTGGATCATGGAGTAGGGCGCTTTGCGGGATTGGTACGTATTCCTCAAGGTGATACGACGCAAGAAGTAATTAAGTTGGTTTACCAAAATGAAGATGTGGTGTTTGTGTCGATTCATTCGCTTCACAAGGTATCGAAGTATAAGGG
>JAGPIY010000153.1 GCA_018054715.1 Bacteroidaceae bacterium | reverse complement strand
CTCTTCCCATTCCGAACAGAGAAGTTAAGCCCGATCACGCCGATGGTACTGCGAAAGTGGGAGAGTAGGTAGCCGCCCTTTTTTTAAAGAAGCCTTCAACATGAACTTGTTGAAGGCTTCTTTTTGTGTTATAGATTGCAAAACATGATAAAATATTGTATTTTCATTCTTTTTCAATGGAAGCTCTTCTATTTTTTTTCCAAATTTCCGATTTAGCTATTTTATTGAGGATAAAGCTCTCATTAGAAGTAACTCTTGCTGAATACATGTCCCTAGAACATGTTTTTGTTTGAAAAGTTCATTTAATCATAAAAAAGTGGAATTAAAAAATGTAAAATAGGCTCATCTTCTCAATATTGTTTATATTTTTGTTGCCTGATTGAGTAGAAGTAGAAAGTTCTATTTTATTCTTTATTATTTATCGAAAAAAAGGTATTATTAATTTTATAAATTTTTAGTTTTAAAAAAAGTCTTATGGAAACGACTCAAAAACAAGCAGCTCCTAAAGCTGCAGCTCCCAAAACAAAAAAGGAGAGCAAAGGTTTTACTGGTATTAAGTCTGCGGGTATTGTCATTATTATCTGTATGGTGGTTGCTTACGCATTCTATTATCTTTGGTTAGGCAGTCCTGTTCACTTTGTAAACGGTGATACAAATAATCATCCTATCGACATGTGGGGTACAGTTTTCAAAGGTGGCCCTATTGTAGGTATGATCCAAACGTTGCTTTTGACGGTTATCACATTGAGTATCGAACGCTTTTTTGCAATTCGTACTGCTCATGGTAAAGGCAAATTGGTTACTTTTGTAAATGACATTAAAATTGCTCTTAACAAAGGTGATATTGCTGCTGCAGAAAAGATCGCTGACAAACAACGTGGTTCTGTTGCAGCGGTTGTAAAAGCAACCCTTTCTAAGTACAGAGAAATGGAAGAAAATGTAAAACTTCCTAAAGATCAAAAGCTGATTGCAATCAAACAGGAACTTGAAGAAGCTACTGCACTTGAGATGCCTATGATGCAAGAGAACTTGCCAATCATTGCTACCATTACAACTCTTGGTACTTTGATGGGTCTTCTAGGTACTGTAATTGGTATGATCCGTTCATTTGCTGCATTGGCTGCTGGTGGTGCTGCTGACTCAATGGCTCTATCACAAGGTATCTCTGAGGCACTTATTAATACTGCTTCTGGTATTGCTACTGGTGCATTAGCTGTAATCTCTTACAACTACTTCACTAATAAAATCGACAAACTGACTTACAGCCTCGATGAGGTAGGTTTTACAATCGTTCAGACTTTTGCTGCCAACCACGAGTAATCCATCGGTGATTTTTTAACTCATTAAAAAGACCGATTTATGGCAAAAGTAAAGATTAAGAAACAGAGTACGTTCATCGACATGACGGCGATGAGTGACGTAACTGTGCTCTTGCTTACTTTCTTTATGTTGACCTCAACATTTGTGAAGAAAGCACCTGTACAGGTATCCACTCCATCATCGATCTCTGAGATTAAAATCCCGGAGCATGATATTATGACGATTCTTGTTGATAACAGTGGAAAGGTATTCATGAGTTTCGATAAGCAGGATGACCAACGTGCCGTACTTGAAGAAGTCGGTAATGAATATGGTATGACATTTACGCCTACCGAAACTAAAAAGTTCTCTTTGCAGAGTACTTTTGGTGTGAATATCAAACAAATGAAGTCCTTCCTTGGTTTGAAAGAGGAAAAGATGGACGAGGTATTGAAAACACAAGGTGGTATACCTACAGATAGCGTGGACAACCAGTTTAAAGTCTGGGTAAAAGCTGCGCGCTCTATTAACCCTGAATTGCGTATCGCAATTAAGGCTGACCAGGCTACCCCCTATCGTGTAATTAAAGATGTAATGAATTCATTGCAAGATTTGAAGGAAAACAGATACAATCTGATTACTTCATTGAAAGTTACTGAAGCAAAATAAGGAGGAACAACAATGGATGCACCCCAACAATCTGATAATAAAACAGGTAAAAGTAAGCAGAAGAAGCTTACAGTGCGTGTCGATTTCACGCCTATGGTGGATATGAACATGTTGCTCATTACTTTCTTTATGTTGTGTACTACATTGAGCAAGCCTCAAACGATGGAAATCAACATGCCTAGTAACGACGATAAAATTACGGACGAACAAAAAACGAAAGTAAAAGAATCGTTAGCAGTAACATTACTCTTAGATGCTAAAGATCAGCTGTATTACTATGAAGGTATTCCGGATTGGAATAATCCTGAGGCAATTAAGCGCGCAGACTATACAAATCAAGAAACTGGTATCCGCCGAATTTTGATGCGTAAAAATGCAGCGGTTGTTAACAAGGTAAAAGAGTTGAAACAGCAGAAACGTAATCTCCAGATTACTCAACAGCAATATGATGTTCAGGTTAAGGAGCTCCGAAATGGCAAAAATACACCTACGGTGATTATTAAAGCTACGGATGAAGCTACTTATAAAAACCTAGTAGATGCGCTTGACGAAATGCAGATATGTAATATTGGAAAATATGTAATTGTGCCAATTGCTGATACAGATAAAGATCTTATCAAAGCAGTAAATGGTAAATTATAAATAATCAGTGAATAAATAAAGTTAGGAAAAATGGCAAATGAATTAACTACCAAAGCATGGTGCGACCTTGTCTTCGATGAGAAGAATAAGGAGTATGGTGCCTATAAGTTGAGAAGTGGATTGGCTCATCGTAACCTTGTGGCACTGATTATTACAATTATCATAGCTGCAATGGTCGTATTATTGCCTTTGCTCATGTCTTTGATGCCCGAACCAGAGGTGAAAGATGAAGAAATTCAGGTAACCGAGTTGGCCACTCTTGAAGAAGCGGAAGTGAAAGATGAAAGCCTTGTTAAAAAGGTTGACCTTGCTCCTCCTCCTCCTCCTTTGAGAAGCTCAATAAAGTTTGTACCTCCTATTATTGCAAAAGATAATGAGGTAAGTGATGCAGATGAAATGAAGAGTCAGGAAGAACTATCAAGTTCAAAAGTTTCAATTTCTATTGCAGACGTAAAAGGTAACGATGACGTTCATGGAGCAGATATCGCAGATGTAAAGCAAGTTGTAGTACAAGCACCTAAAAAGGCAGAAGAAGAAAAGATCTACGATTATGTAGAGGAAGCTCCTTCATTTAAAGGAGGTAATGCTGCGATGTATAAATGGCTGAGCGATAATTTGCGTTATCCAACAATTTCTCAAGAACAAGGTGTTCAAGGAAAAGTAATTGTACGTTTTGTGGTCGACAGAAGTGGTAGGATCGCTAATGTAAGAGTAGTACGCTCTTTGGATGCTTATACTGATAAAGAAGCTGTTCGTGTTGTAAGCTCGATGCCGGCATGGACTCCTGGTAAGATGAATGGTGCGGCAGTAAAAGCTTATTTTGTGCTACCAGTTACATTTAGATTAGACTAATAGTTATACTTATGATCAAAGAGCTTTTCAGATCATTGATTTTTATTGCGCTTCCCACTTTGCTCTTAGCATCGTGTGGGAGCGATAATAAATCTACGGATGGATATACGGACACTTATACAGAAGGTACAATTCCTATTGCTGTAGACGAAAGTTTAAGGCCTATCGTTGATTTAGAAATCGAAGTCTTTGAAGCGCTCAATGTGGCTGCAGATATAAAACCAATTTATTGCAGTGAGGTAGAAGCTATCAATTTACTCTTGCAAGATAAAGTGCGTGTGGCAATAACCACACGTGCCTTGTCTGCGCAAGAAATGAAAGTATTTGAGGCCAAGAAATACACTCCTCGTATGGAGGTTATGGCAATTGATGGAGTTGCGCTTATTACAAATGAGCAAAATCAGGATTCAACCATTTCTGTTTCTCAGATACGTAAGATTTTAACGGGTGAAGTAACTAATTGGAAGCAACTTAATTCCGCTTCTAAATTAGGGGAGATACAATTGGTGTTCGACAATACCAACTCTAGTACTGTGCGTTATGCACAAGATTCTATTTGCAAAGGAATGCCTTTTGCAAAGCAGCGTATTTATGCGCAAAAAACAAATAAAGACGTATTTGATTTCGTCTCAAAGACTCCCAATGCGGTAGGAGTGATTGGTGTATCTTGGCTTGATAATAGTTCGGATACAACTAGAACTTCTTTTCGTAAAGGTGTACGGGTGATGGAAGTTTGCCAGTATGATCCTATCGATCGTCAAGTTAGCTACAAACCCTATCAGGCCTATTTGGCACTGAAACATTATCCCCTAACGCGCGACCTCTATGTGCTATGTTCCGATCCGCGTATGGGCCTTTCTAGCAATTTTGCAGCTTTTCTTACGGGTGAACGTGGTCAACGCATCATCTTAAAATCGGGTCTTGTGCCTGCTACACAGCAAGTGATGATTCGTTCGGTAAGTGTGAAAGATTAATTGAAATTTCTGTATCAACAATACTAAATTATAAAACAGTAAATATGAAATCCTCTAAAATTTTTGTTCCACTTTCCATACTCTTGGGACTTTCGTTGGGAACTACCGCACAGGCTGATTCGAATGAAGGTACTGTGTATTATAAAGTAGGTTATTATCAACAAGCTAAAAATAAACTGAAAGCTGAACTTCAAACTTCTGCCGATAAAGCAACAGTTTATTACTACTTAGGTAATACTTATTTTAAATTAGGAATGCAAGATTCTGCAGCCTATTATTATAATCAAGGTCTTACTGCTGATGGAAATAATCCATTAAATTCAGTAGGTCTTGCTAAATTGAAAATCAAGTCAAATCCGGAAGAGGCTACTGCAGCAATAAAGACGATTCTTAAAAAAGG
>JAGPIY010000152.1 GCA_018054715.1 Bacteroidaceae bacterium | reverse complement strand
CTTACCAAGGCCGACTTGATGATGCTGGAAATTGTATCCGGAAGTAACTGGAAACGTCCTATTTATGCAGCAATCACGGTAGGTCCCGAAAACTTATCTTGTTTTTCTGATTACTTCATTATGGAAGGACTCGCCAAACGAATCACTCCATTCAGTACCAAGCAAACCGAAAAACTGATTGATACGGATAAGATGTACGATAACATCATGCACAAGTTTAAATTTGGTAACGTGGCCAACCCCAAGGTATACCTTGATGAGAACATAATGCGTATGTGCAATGCTCACCGACGTATTATGATCAGCTTAGCTAGCGAATTGTTTAACGAAGGCAAAAAGAAGAAAGCAAAAGAAGTGCTTGATTATAGTCTAAAAGTTTTGCCAGAAAATCAAGTTCCTCTTGACTACGTAATGAATCAAGCTTCCGATATGGCTGCCATTTATTATGAGCTAGGCGACAAGAAAACCTCTGAGCATCTTCTGAAAAGTATGTTTGATAATAGCTTCCAATATGCTCGTTTCTATCTAAGCATGAACGACAAAAATCTACGCATCTGCGCAGAAGATTGCATGATGCACATGACTATCATGAATAAGATTTTGAAACAGATGGAGATGCAGAAGTCGACTCTTACTTCAAAATGCAGCGCACAGTTTGAGAGCCTTTATGGGGCTTACAATTCTCGATCGAATACATTGACGAACTACTAAGCCTATGCTCATTGAACAGCCCCCACAGTTTTTCCGTTTAATTTATCCATCCGCCATTTGGCGGATGGATTCTAATGAAAAAGCTGTGTATCTCACTTTCGACGATGGTCCTATACCGGAAGTCACTGAATGGGTACTTGAAATACTCGATCGGTATGAAATTAAAGCCACCTTCTTTATGGTAGGCGATAATGTAAGAAAGTATCCCGAAGAATATGAAAAAGTAGTAGCACGCGGACACCGAATAGGCAACCATACCTTTCATCATGTACGAGGTTTTGCAATGGATACAGCAGCTTATTCAGCCGACATTTTAGAAGCCGATGCATTATTACATACCGACCTTTTCCGCCCCCCTCACGGCTATATGAGTACCGTACAATATAAATGGGCTAAGGCTCATTACAAAATAGTAATGTGGGATCTCGTAACACGCGACTATAGCAAACGCCTTAACGGCCGGCAAGTATTGCAGAAGGTAAAGAAGTATACGCGCAACGGCTCAATTCTTACTTTTCACGATTCACTAAAATCGCGTAAAAAAATAGAGTTTGCCCTTCCCGCCGCCATTGAATGGTTGCAAAAAGAAGGGTACGCATTCAAAGTATTTTAAGCCTATGCCAAACTCTTCCTCTCTGAAAGCACAGATTAAAGCCGAAGCTCTACGCCTCGGCTTTTCTGCTTGCGGAATAGCCTCTGTAGCACCCGTAAAAGAAGAAGCGTGGAAACATTTCGCACAGTGGCTAAAGAACGGATATCATGCCGACATGCACTATTTGGAACGGTACACTGATCTGCGACGCGATCCATCATTTTTACTTGAAGGAGCCCAAAGCGTCATTTGCCTGGCTCTAAGTTACTATCCACCGCAGCTACAAAAAGAAAACACCTATCAATTAGCTTGGTATGCCTATGGAAAAGATTATCACGAAGTCGTGAAAAGCAAGCTTCATCAGCTTCTCCAATTCATCCGCACACTACATCCCAATACACAAGGCCGAATTTGCGTAGACACAGCTCCGCTACTCGAGAAATATTGGGCTGAACAAGCCGGAATTGGTTGGATTGGGAAGCATACCCAACTCATTCTTCCTCAGAAAGGCGCTGCTTTCGTTCTAGGCGAAGTTCTCATCAATTTCGAGTTACCGCCAGACACGCCACAAGAAAATCGCTGTGGGAGCTGCAAACGGTGCATAGAAGCATGCCCTGCACAAGCCTTAATAGAATCAACACAGCCCAATTCTCAGGAAAACGCCTGCGGCTACGGTCAATCTTTTCTCGACGCCCGCCGTTGTTTATCGTATCAAACAATCGAAAATCGCAATGCCACGCTATCCACACAAACGATAGAAGCATTAGGTGAACGCATTTACGGTTGCGATGCCTGTCAAATAGCCTGCCCTCACACACGATATGCCAATGCTGAAGAAACACCTGCAGAATTCCATCCTTCCGCAGAATTGATGGCTCTAGAAAAAGAAGACTGGCAGACACTTCACATCGAAACCTATCGCCGTCTTTTTAAAGGCTCTGCTGTAAAACGAGCAAAATATGAAGGACTCTTACGAAACATTCAGGCTGTAAAAACAAAACCATCTACAAAAAAGTAGAAAATCATCTACAAAGAAAAAAGGAGTACGGCTTTTCAAAGTTTGCCGTACTCCTTTTCTTTATAACTTGCTTATGTATAGAAACAAACTAACTGTTTACTTCCATTTAACAATCAATGGAGAACGTGTCTTGCGAGCAAAGTCTTTCACATAAGTCGACCATTCGTCAGGCGTTTTAAAGCCCCATTTGCTCCAACCGGCACCAAAATAATAAACCATACGATCTTTCGGGCTATATTGGGTTAAACCGATCAAATGACCTACCGTAGCAGGACTCGTTTTAGCTGCTTCTTTTTGCGTTGCTGCAAGAGGAACTTCTTTGGTATCATCCACGGGGTTAGGGAATACCACTCCAAGGTAAGTTGTGCCGTTTTCCTGATTTTCAGGATCAGCATAAGCCACATAGCCTTCATCCGTATTCTTTGCCAAAACCTTACCGCCTTGGTGCATGGCAATACCACAAGCCAAAGGTATTGTAGTGAATGTGTTGGTATACCATACTGTTTCTTTGGTAAACTGCGAGCCTTTATCGAGCGAAATCAGGCGTGTCTCGAGTACGCGCACATCGTTCACAGTAATATCATACGTTAAACGTGCGGTAAAACGTAGCGGGCCAGCCTCTAAAATATCGCAGGTTTTCCAACATTGTGGAAAGATAAACTCTCCTGTAACATCGGTATAAAAAGCAGCGGTACCGGCACCTAACGTAGGCCCTACGGTGTAATAATCGCAGCCTTCGCCATGATCCACATGATAAGACATTGTTTTCTCCTCTTCGGCACTCATTTTCTTTCCTTCCTTGCCCAATTGCGCCTTCTTCTCATTTAGCACACGGTCCATCTCGTAAAGTTTATCGAGTATCGGGTAATTCACTCGTTTATTCCAAAGATCGTACCCATAGATCTTATCCCCACGCTTCTGTGCAGCAGGACCATAGGCGCGCCAACCGATACGGTCGTTTTCCCATGCGAGATCATCCAAACGCTTTGCATATTTCGCACCATAGCAACTAGGCTCGACCTTAATGGGAGTACCTTCTTGAATAGTGTACACCGCTTTCCCTTTAGCGGCCACCTTCGTAGGAAAAAGGATCATCCCTTCATAGGTAATTTGGTAAGGAACCTGCTCACCGGCTTCATTCAGCACCACGAGCGTCTTATCGTCGTAAATGCGGAGTTTTGTGTTCACATTCTCCTTTGGAATCTCGATCAATTCACCCTCACGAGCTAACGAAGAGGGATTCGTAACAGTAACCTTTACGCTCTTGCCGGAACAAGAAGTGATAATCAGAAAGGTTAGCAGAAGATAAAATACTTTGTTCATTGGAATTCTTATAATCTATAAATTAAGGTTCTTAACTTTTTTCGCAACAAAAAAGGAAAGCGCAAAGCCGCAAATTAGTTTTGCGTATTTGCGCCGTCTCTTTATTTTGAGAGGGTTAATTAAGGCTGTTTACCGATGTAAGCCAAGATACCACCATCCACATAAAGTACATGACCATTCACAAAGTTTGAAGCTTCAGAAGCAAGGAACACAGCAGGACCTTGAAGATCTTCAGGAGTACCCCAACGTGCTGCAGGAGTCTTTGAAATGATGAATGAATCGAAAGGATGGCGACTGCCGTCGGCTTGACGCTCACGAAGAGGAGCGGTTTGAGGAGTAGCGATATAGCCCGGGCCAATGCCATTACATTGAATGTTATATTCACCATATTCAGAGCAAATATTACGAGTCAACATCTTCAAGCCACCTTTAGCTGCTGCGTATGCAGAAACTGTTTCACGGCCTAGTTCGGACATCATGGAACAAATATTAATGATCTTACCTGCATTCTTCTTCATCATGCTAGGCAATACAGCCTTCGATACAATAAACGGGCCGTTCAAATCGATATCGATGACACGACGGAACTCTGCTGCAGACATCTCATGCATTGGCTTACGCATGATGATACCGGCGTTGTTTACAAGAATATCGATAGTGCCTACTTCTTTCTCTATTTTAGCTACAAGTTCATTCACCTGATCTTCGTTGGTAACATCGGCCACATAGCCATATGCTTTGATACCAAGTTCCTTATAAGCAGCAATGCCTTTGTCGACCAGCTCCTGCTTAATGTCATTGAACACGATCGTTGCTCCAGCTTGTGAATAAGCTGTTGCGATGCCGAATCCAATTCCATAAGATGCACCTGTAATAAGCGCAACCTTACCTTCCAATGAAAAATTTACCATAATTATTAGTTTTGTTCTATTAAAACGTTTACTTATTTCCCTGCAAAGATAGGAATTACTTTTGTATTTCTAACTCGTTTGATGATAAAAAAACGCAATTTAAATGGAAACATTTACAGATTGGAGCTTTCGTAAGGCCTCAAAAATAAGCATCCTCTACAAATAAATGCAGAGGATGCTTCACTAATTGTAACTTACTTAAATAATTATTCTTCCGGAGCTAAAATACCCGAATCTTTAAAGTAGGTGGTAGAAGTTCCACCTAAACCATCAGGAGTTTTAAGT
>JAGPIY010000151.1 GCA_018054715.1 Bacteroidaceae bacterium | reverse complement strand
TGATAAAATACAAGTTGAAGGCGTTTCTTTAGATAACCACGGGTAACAAAGAGAATGATGAAAACAGAAAAGAATAGTCCAAAAAGCCAACTGTGTGCCCGTGAAAAGAGATAAATAAGGTGCGATAATGTAGCCGTTGGCAAGAAGCTATTATCGACTTTGCTTTCTTGAATCCAACCTTGCGTAACTTGATCGCGTGCAACCTTTACCCATACAGTATCGGTACTATCGATAGGACTAGTCATAAATTCAGCTACAGCTACCGTGTCCCCTCGAAATAATGTGTCATATTTATCGACAATGGGAAGTTGGGAGAGTAGCAAAGTATCGGCATTTACAATTAAATTTGTTCCGAGCGTGTAATGATAAGTATCAAGATATTTCAAACTATCACGTGTCACTTCAGGAATACTATCCATTTTAGCTGTTCTTGATGCCGAATAGTGACATCCACTACAAAGAAAGGATACTAATGTAGTAACTAAAAGCAATAATGGTAAACGCTGCATTGTTTTCATGGCTCAGTCTCCTCTTTAATAACTTTCATTTGACATGTCTTACAATCGAATTCTAAACGGAAGCAATTATTGCCTTGGTAAAGATAATAAGGTTCCATATAAGGCAAATGCTCTCCACCATGTTTGATGCATCCTCCAAGACTATAGCGAAGGCAATGTCGGCAAAACATTAATGGAGCATTGGCAGGAGCATTTAGCTCGAAGGCGGGCTCTATTATCTGAACTCCGTGTTGATGATAGAACTGTTCTGCTTTTGTATTACTAACATTGCCCAAATAGGTTAATTTATCCTTCCCTTCTTGTAGAGGAAAAGGGTGGGTAGTCTGTGCCCATTTCTGTAATTTTGGAGCATGATTTAGTCGTAAAGCACGAAGCAGTGCTTCTACACCTTGTCGTCGCCATTCAGCCAGTATTGATGACGGGATAAACCATTCTCTGGAACATTCTATTTCTATTGCAGGAAGTTCCGGAGTATTTGGAGCAATTTCAAAAATAGTTCCTCCGAGTTTGCTGAGCTGCTTAATGAGTTGGTCGCGTTGGGGACTTCTAGCTTCTTGCTTTTCTTGTGGAAAGCTTAGTGAGACGCCAATACCTTCTTCGCTTTCTAGTGCAAGGACAAAGCCAAAACGGCACTCACGAAGTGCAATACGTATGTTGATTTTTCGTTCAAGAGAAGGTTTATTCAGCAATCGATCGAAAGCTTGATCGAAGTTGCGATAAAGTACCGTTTTAGGACGCAGATTCGCAATCTCGCTCATTTGTGCCGGGAAAAGATGAGTTCCTTCTACGCGATTTACACGAAAGCCACCAGGGGTGCCATTTGCATCGATGAAGAATGCGCCGTCTCCATTATTCCAAGGTTTTATTCCGCTTGCAATCAATTCGTAGCGACGAATATCTTTTACCATTCCCATTGGTTCACCCATCGATTTTGGAGTGTTGGGTTGAGAGATATGGGGAATTCGCTCGTTTAAAAAGTATGAAGTAAAACCTCGGTTGAAGCTCTTTTCGGGTTGTGGAGTGAAATTAGTACTGCAATGTCCGGCAGAGGCACGACAGAACTGATCAGGATATTGCGCGAATAATGCATCCAACTTTTCACGATAATAGGCAGTCACATTTTTCACGTAAGGCGCTTCTTTTAGTCGTCCTTCTATTTTTAGAGAAGAAACACCAGCCTGTAACAATGGTAAAAGTTGGTTGCTTTGATTCAAATCTTTTAGTGAAAGAAGATGCTTCCCCTCAACTATGAGATTGTGATTTGCATCCCGCAAGTCGAGAGGAAGTCTGCAGAACTGAGCGCATTCTCCACGATTGGCTGAACGCCCAAAAAGGGCTTGCGAGATATAACATTGTCCGCTATAGCTTACACATAAAGCTCCATGTACAAAAACTTCTAATCGTGTTTTCGGAACCGCGTTATGTATGCTTGCAATCTCTTCGAGTGAAAGTTCGCGTGCCAATACAATTTGCGAGAAACCACATTGATCTAGAAAATCCACTTTTTGTGGAGTGCGATTGTCTACTTGCGTGCTGGCATGGAGTGCAATAGGGGGCAGATTTAATTTTGTAAGTCCCATATCTTGTACAATCAGTGCATCCACTTCAGCTCTATATAGTTCCCAAATTAGTTTTTCTGCTTCAGGTAACTGCTCATTGGTAAGTATTGTATTGAAAGCAACATATACTTTGGCTCCATAGAGGTGCGCAAAATTTGTCAACTCGATAATTTCTTCAATAGAATTGCTTGCTGCAGCACGTGCGCTGAAGCGTGGCGAACCGATGTATACAGCATCTGCTCCATGACGGATAGCCTCCATACCAATAGAGGCTGTTTTAGCTGGAGCAAGTAGCTCTATGGGACGTGGCATTTGCATTTTATCGTATTTCGTTGATGTTAAAAGGAGTCATTTGATAGACAAAATAATTGAGCCAGTTGCCGAAAAGCAAGTTGCCATGGGCACGCCAGCGTACAATAGGTGCCTTAGCGGGATCGTTATCGCGATAATAGTTTTTTGGAATTTCAATAGGGACTCCTTTTTCTATATCGCGTTTGTATTCCGTATCAAGTGTAAGCGAAGTGTATTCAGAATGTCCGGTGACAAAAATATCTCTTCCTTCACGAGCCATCACAATATAAACTCCTGCTTCATCCGATTCACTGAGCAGAGTGAGTTCCTTGTTCTTTATTATATCTTCTTTACGTGTTTCTGTGTGGCGACTATGCGGAGCGAAAAAGGAATCATCAAATCCACGGAAAAGCATATTAAGAGGATCGAGGACTTTGTGCTCGAATACGCCAAATTTCTTATTGGACAAGGCATGTTTTGGTACTCCGTAGTGGTAGTAAAGTCCGGCTTGTGCTGCCCAACATATATACATTGTGCTGGTAACATGAGTGTGTGCCCATTCAAATATTTCAGTCATCTCCGACCAATAAGAAACTTCTTCGAATTCGAGATTTTCTACCGGAGCTCCGGTGATGATCATACCATCGTATCGTTCATTGCGCATACGGTCGAATTCTCTATAGAATTGCTTCATATGCTCAATGGGTGTGTTTTTAGAGGTATGACTCTTTATCTTCATAAAGCTTAGTTCAACCTGCAACGGACTATTCGATAATAAGCGAATCAGATCGGTCTCTGTCGTGATTTTTAGTGGCATGAGGTTTAGAACCACTATTTTTAGCGGACGTATGTCTTGCCCGGTGGCACGGGTGGTATCGATGACAAAAATATTTTCTTTTTTAAGTGTCGCAATAGCCGGCAACTTATCAGGTAGATTCAGTGGCATGGTGTTCCTCCTTTTTTAATTTACAAAGATACGGATGTTTTTTGAATATTCAAAAGATTCATTACTTTCTCTTTTCGCTTTTCTACAAGCTGCTAATCGATGTTTGCTTCTTCAAATTCTATAGAAGCAGCTTCCCATTCTTCTACAACTTTGTTTAGTTGTACTTTTAGATTTTGATGACGCTCATATAATTTTGTATCTGAAGAACCTTCTGGAGTTGCCATTTGAGCTTCTAGAATTGCAATGGCAGCTTCTAATGTTTCGATCGATTTCTCGCAATCCGTGACTTGCTTTTCTATCTTTTTAAGCCGTTTGCTACGTTCTTTTTGCTCTTCGTATGAGAGCTTCTTTTCGGGAACTTTCTCTTCAGCTGTTTTTGAGTTATTTTTTTCGTTGTTGTTTGTGCTGCTCTTTGAAGCGGATAGTGTTGGTGAAGTACTAAGCTGTGCCAGATTTTCAATTTGTTTCTTTTTAAGAAACTCGTAAATGCCTCCTAAATGTTCACGTACTTTGCCTTCACCAAACTCATAGACTTTCTCAACTAGTCCGTCTAAAAATTCTCGGTCGTGACTTACAATAATAACGGTGCCGTCGAAGTTGCGGATAGCCGACTTTAAAACGTCTTTGCTTCGTAGGTCAAGGTGGTTGGTAGGTTCGTCGAGTATAAGTAGATTTACCGGTTCAAGTAGTAGCTTAATCATTGCCAGGCGCGTACGTTCTCCTCCCGAAAGTACTTTTACTTTTTTGTCGCTCGCTTCTCCTCCAAACATAAATGCTCCCAATAAGTCGCGTATTTTTGAGCGGATATCTCCTTTGGCAACATAGTCGATTGTGTCGAACACAGTTAATTCTTCGTTTAAGAGCTGCGCTTGATTTTGTGCAAAATAGCCAATTTGAATGTGATGCCCTAGTGTAAGTTTCCCTTCATAGTCAATCTCATTCATAATGCATTTTACGAGAGTCGATTTTCCTTCTCCGTTTTTCCCTACGAAAGCGATCTTTTCTCCTCTATGGATGGTGAGATCTACGTGGTCGAAGATAACGTGCGAGCCGTATGCTTTACGAACATCTTCGCAAATAATGGGGTAGTTGCCCGATCGTTCGGCCGGAGGAAATTTCAGCCGCAGCATAGCATTATCCTCTTCATCAACTTCTAGTCGAACGACTTTGTCAAGTTGCTTAATGCGACTCTGTACCTGTATCGCTTTGTTAGCTTGGTATCGAAAGCGCCCGATGAAGGCTTCTGTTTCAGCAATCATCTTTTGCTGATTTTCGTAAGCGCGCAACTGTTGCTCGCGGCGTTCCTTGCGGAGCTCTACGTATGCATCGTAGGCTACTTTATAATCATAAATCTTACCACATGAAATTTCGATAGTCCGGTTAGTCACATTATTTATAAAGGCACGGTCGTGACTTACTAATACAACGGCATTGGCTCGAGTGGCAAGAAAGTTTTCTAGCCATTGAATGCTTTCGATATCAAGATGGTTGGTCGGCTCATCGAGAAGCATAACTTCAGGACGGCGTAAGAGGAGCTTGGCAAGTTCGATACGCATGCGCCATCCTCCACTGAATTCACTGGTAGGGCGCTCGAAGTCACTTCGTTGAAAACCTAAACCAAGAAGCGTCTTTTCTATTTCTGCTT
>JAGPIY010000150.1 GCA_018054715.1 Bacteroidaceae bacterium | reverse complement strand
TTGAAATTGAATTCAAAGTAGGCACCATGATTGAAGTGCCTCGTGCAGCTCTTACAGCCGACCGAATTGCCAGTAGTGCCGAATATTTTTCTTTTGGAACAAACGATCTCACCCAAATGACTTTCGGCTATTCACGCGATGATATTGCTTCATTCCTCCCAATTTATCTTGAAAAGAAAATTCTACCCGTAGATCCTTTCCAAGTTCTTGATCAGAATGGAGTAGGGCAATTGATCCAAATGGCAGTCGAGAAAGGTCGTAAAGTACGTCCTGAACTAAAATGTGGCATTTGCGGTGAACATGGTGGTGAGCCTTCCAGCGTAAAATTCTGCCATAAGGTAGGCCTTAACTATGTATCTTGCTCTCCATACCGCGTGCCTATCGCACGCTTGGCCGCTGCACAAGCAGTTATTGAAGAATAAATAACTAAAAGACAGTGAAACAACCTGTTCATCGATAAAAAGACTGTCGTGGTCGAAAAGATTATTTAGGTGTTAAACTTTTCTGTATTTTTGTAGTCAAAAGGAATATATAACTAAAATAAATCCTTCTACAACAATTATTTAAAACAGAAAATTATGAAAACCAAAATTCTTCTCACGCTTCTTTGTGCTGTCATGGCATTCGGAGCAAATGCACAAGAGTCGGAACAACGCCAAAAGCAAGAGTATCCTGCTAAAGAACTTATTGCGAGCGCAAAGTTGAGCGATGAACAGGTTGCTGCACTAAAAGCAAACGAAGCCACCTATCAAAAATCAATAGTTGATGCGATGAAAGACCGTGAAGATCGTGCAAAAATGCAAGAGGCTATTAAATTGGCACGTACCACACGTCTTCTTGGCATCAGAAGTATTATAAAAGATGATGTTCAGTATGTAACTTATCTTGAATATGAGATTCTAAACCCCTCTATAGGTGGTGGCATGAGAATGAACAGCGGACGTCAACGCAGCAATAACAATGGCGGGGGCAATAATGGCGGCGGAGGTAACTTCGGCGGTGGCGGCGATTTTGGCGGCGGAAACAACTAATTATACGCTTTAACAAGTTTGTTTTTATATTTAACGACGGGAGAATCAGTCTGTAACTTTAAACGTTGCAGGCTGATTCATTTTATAAACATTTTCTTCTTACAAAAAACAGCCTTTACGCATAGCTATGCATGCCGCCTAATAGGTAGTTAACCCCGAAATAAGTCATCAGCAAAATCAAGAAAGCAGCAATCATATAAATATGATAAGCATGCGGTTGCTTCATCTTTGGAAAACTGTCTGCATGTAGCGGAATGGAATAAACCATCAACGTAATCAATGCCCACACCTCCTTTGGATCCCACGACCAATAACATCCCCAACTCACATTAGCCCATACAGCCCCCACAAAGATACCGATTGCCAATAAGAACGTAGCGGGGTATAACAAAGTACGACTAATTAAAGTAAGTCTCTCAATTTCGTCGATCCGCTCCTTTTTCGGCAATACTAGCGCCATTACTCCGCTTAAGAACGTAAACGAATAAAGTGCATACGCCATCATAATCAACGAAACATGCAAGCTCAACCATGGAGAAAGCAATACCGGCATTAAAGGCGTAATTTGCGGATTCATCTGCGCAATGCTACTCACCAGCAAAGTAAATCCCGACAATAAAAAGCCGAAAATCGTAGCCATTTTCCAATAACGGTGAAGCACTAAAGCAGCTGCCATAATAAAGAATGAAAGTAAAACCATCGTTTCATATCCATTGCTCATCGGCAAATGCCCGGCAATGTAGCTACGCATAAATAGTAAAATAGTCAGGTAACTGAAACACAACATAAGCATGATATAAAAAACCTTACTGATGTGGGGAAACCTTTCAGTAAGCCGACGTTTGTGTTTAAAAAGAAAAAGGAAAAAGCCCAGCAAGCCAAAAGTAAGATTCACCCGATACAAAAAAGTAGTACTTCCAAATTTATTATACCATAATTCCGCCTGTACATGCGTTGGAGAAAGTAGCGATGCTCCCGCTCCCTTTTTCTGGAAACGATGCAACTCATCAATTAAAAGAAGCGTTCTTGCTTCATCTCCTTGCTGTATCGTTTCATAAAAGAGCGTAAAAAAACCTCTGATAAACAATTTATTTCCAGGTGCAATATTTGCAGGCAATGAATCGGCAGGACTATACCAATTCACTTTTCCTTTCGCATCGGGAATCGGAAACAGCTTCAGGAAACTCCCTTTCTCAAGCATTTCAATGAGTTGTACACGTTCGTCAGCCTCTGTAATAGCCTTCTGCAACGAACTAAGACTGCCCGATTGATGCAACTTATCCCAATAACTCTGCAACTTATAACTACCGTCCGATGCAAAAAAAGAGAGGAAAGAAGTACGATCTTCACAGTCCAACTGATGAGCCAGTTCTTTGTTTTTAATCGGAATGAGCGGTTCAAACTGCCATCGCTCCGGATAAAACAGCCACGCAGTAAAAAGCTGTTCCGAAGTCAATCCACGATACTCCGTCTTACCACAAAGCTTCATCGAAAAGTCGCGTGCCAAAGTCTGGAACGGTACCACACGATCATTGTAAAGCACTTGTAACTCTCCAAATCGCCTTGCTGTTACTTCCTGCAAAGCCGGTAAACTCTTTAACGGAGTCTTCGAATTTGACGATCCGGAAGCACCAATAGCCTCACCTGCCGATACATTCGCAGGAAAAAAGAGAAAAGCGGCCAAACAAACCATCGCAACCTTCTTCTTTTGCGCCGAGAAAGCACGGAGCAATTTACGGAAAGTAGCATTTGGATCTATCAACATCAGTAACATCGAAAGAGTCAACAAAGCATATCCGGCATAAGTAATTGGAGTGCCCCAAGGGTCATAATTCACAGTTAACAGCGTACCCCTATAATCCGAATCGAATGAAGTCTGATAAAACCGATATCCATCCTGACACAATACCTTATTCATTGAAATATTCGCTTTTCGCTTTCCATCAACAATGACCTTACTAATATAATTAGCAGGAGCCACAGTTCCGGGGTAATAAGTCACCACGAACTTATCAAGTTCCATCGTAAAGGGTAGTTTATGTTGATTCAGAACAGGTTTATTCGAAAAGAAATGACTTTGTTGAGCAGGGAAAAACTGAGTAGGAAAACCTTCACGCAAATGCAAAGTTCCGGTAAGTGAAGTGAGATGCGTAACCAATGCCCCCACTAATATGAGAAGTAATGCCACATGCAATCCCCCAGTAAGTGGAAACTTCCACAACTTGCGATGTACCATGTAGATTAATCCACTCACTGCCAATACAGCCCATAAGCTCACGAACCACGGAGCATGATAAATTTGTTCCTGTGCTACAAAAGTACCGTATGCCTTTTCAATGAAAGTAGCAAGAGCCATTAATACAATCACCAAAAAGAAACAAACAAAAGGGACTGTTTTTTTCATTTAGAAAGGGCTATAAGCCGGATTGTAATCATCCTTAATCGCCATACATTCCATCTCTACCAACCAGCCGGGTCTACAAACCGGAGCTAAAAGAAAAACCGTAGGAAGTTGCGGGAAACGAGTTTTAAACAAATCGCTTACCAATGCATAGTCAGCCACATCACGAAGATAGACAATCGCATGCACTAAATCATCGGAGGTACATCCTCCCTCATTCAGCAGAACCTCTACATTTTCCCACATCCGCTTCGTCTGATTCAGAATATCTCCCGGATGTACCACAGCCCCCGTGTTATCAATGCTAGCCGTGCCACTGAGCATAATGTGACGACGATCGCCATATTGCACCAGCGTGCCTCTTTCAAAAGTCACATTGTATTCGTAGGTCGGATTTAAATGCGTTTTCGCATACAGAAACTTCACCTGTTCCGGTTGAAGTCCTTGCACCGCATAAGCATCCATCAACACCAATTCTTTTGCTTCAGCGGTTTGCCCTTGAATACCGGTGCTAGTAATGTAATGCGTATGCTTAGTCAAACCATTTTCCGCAAAATATTCACGACGTCCTTTTACCACTCCCGCATAATTCACATCCACGTCGCGCACAAAAACCCACGTACGTAAACAATCATGTTGCAAGGTACATTGCTGCGCATTCAAATCGCGTGTATAGTCTTTAAACAAGTTGCGCATCTGTGTTTCCGAATCTCCTGAAGCATTCGTCAACCCCGCTACAAAATGAGGAGTATAGGTAGATGGATGTGTTTCAGTAAGATAAACCCACATAGCCAATTTGCTACCGTCCAAAGGAGGCTGTTGCAAAAGGGAAACCGTAGCTTCTTTAAACAAGTCGGCAAGAACCTCACGTACCAATTCTGCCTGATTAGCGGCATCACTTAAAAAGATACGTATAAAGCGCGGAACAGCCTGAGGAGGCATTTGGGTCACCTTATACCGATGATAGGCAGTTCGAAGTGCTTGAAGCTGAGTCATGAACATTTCCGACTTCGGCTCAACATGAAACATGAGATGCCATTCACCGGACTGATTTGCAGATTGATGCTCTGCAATTTGCAACTGAATATGGGGGTTATCTGAATATTTATATTCTAAGCGATTCATTCTATATATTTTTTTGCAAAAGTAATAAATCCTCTGCAAAATGCAGAATATTTATTGCCTTTTTTATTAGTTTATTTCAAATTTTTAATCCAAGCCTCCAATAGCTCTACATCCTCAGTAGTTAAAGAAGATATTCCGGTACTGTGATTAAAAGGTCGACTTAAACTGGAAGTCGCTTCACCACTGAGTGCATCGAGAATAAAATCAACTGAAGCAGCTGAATTAATCTACCTATAAATGATGAGTTTTCAGGTACAAATACCTAGCATAGGGTAACTCTATTTTCAAAAAAAGATTGTATCTTTGCAAACAATACAAAAGAACTAAAATATGAGTAATTACCGCACCTATACTACTGACGACAAGATGATTGAACTCATCTGCGAAAACTATCATCTTCTCCTTGTAATGAGTCGCTTCGGGC
>JAGPIY010000149.1 GCA_018054715.1 Bacteroidaceae bacterium | reverse complement strand
TGATAGCTTCCTTGCAGTTTCAAGTCGCCTACTTGTGAAGTGTAGGCTGTAATGGTGATCCCTACTTCGCGGAGAGCTAATTTAGCAATGGCTCCTGCTACGCAACGTGCAATTGTTTCGCGTGCAGAGGAGCGGCCTCCACCACGATAGTCGCGTGTACCATATTTTTGAGTATAGGTAAAGTCGGCGTGTGAAGGACGAAACGCATCTTTAATGTTGGAGTAATCGGCCGAATGATGATTTGCATTCGGGATAATAAATCCAATAGGGCATCCGGTACTACGCCCTTCGAAAATGCCGGAAAGTAGTTGAACCCGATCCTCTTCCTTGCGGGCTGTAGTGAGCTTGCTTTGTCCGGGTTTGCGTCGATCGAGCTCGTGTTGTATAAAGTCTTCATCGATGAGGATGCCTGCAGGCACTCCGTCAATTACACCGCCAATAGCTGTGCCATGGCTTTCTCCAAAGCTACTTAAGCGAAATAGATGGCCAAAAGAATTGAACATATCTTAATGTGTTATTTATGTAGTAATGGGTACAAAGGTACGAGTTTTTTTTGAATAAGACGTATCTACAGTTCTAAAAACGACATGCAAATTATACCATCTTTTAAAGAACCTTAAAGTGTAGCTAAATCAGTACGTAACTTCTGATATTCAGGAAGTGCCTTAAAGGCGAAGTTTTTGCTAAGTGCAAATTCTATTGGAGAAATATTATGATGATAACAAGCCAATTCCGTGCGTCGTTGCTCTTCTGAAATAGCTAGTTGGTTAATTTCTTCTTCTCGTTCTCGTCGTAACCGTCCACAAAGAGGGGTGAGAAGTCGCATAATTATATTGTTCATTAAATGATGTCCTTGTATATAAAGATAGGTGTTCTCAGGCATTACTCCCAATTGCCGTAAATCATGCTCACATTTTGTACGTGAGGTATGATCTGCAGCGTAAATTCTGTCTAGTTCGGACAATTTTCGAGCGACTCGTTTTCCTAGAAGTTCAAGAGTGTGGTCGGTAAAGCGAATATTTACGTCAGTTAATCGAGTGAGGTCATGGAATTCTTGCATTGGAAGCTCTTTCTCGCGACGTTGTCGATATAAATAGAGATGCCATATAAATAAAGGATAAATAATTTGGGAGTATCGTATGAGAAATTGTGGGAAGTTTATTAAAAAATGATCATTTAAGGTTGCTTGTGTACAGACTTCTCGTAAAGTTTCACTATAACAATGATAATTCTCGATAGCATACGTATAGGTTTGGAAGATGTACGAATGTGTATTTACTGTTTGCGAAGTTGAAGTAGCACCTTGCAATAAATAATCGTAGTCGGAATCTACGCAAGCTATCATATTCTTTCCGAGTGAAACCTCGTGCAGTGCACTGAAAAGAGCCATTTTTTTTCCTTTGGCAAGCGATCGTTGACTAGGTAGCATTACCTGAAAGTAACGTTCTTCATTTTCTAGCTCTCCTAAGATGTTTCGCCAGAAGGCTACATCTTCATAGCTTTCTACATAAGCAACGATCTTTCGTCGAGCTCGTTTTGAGTTGAGTTGTTGTGCTGCACCCCAGTAGTCAGAGGTCAGGTTATGAGTAAGCTTTCGCATAGCAAAGTACGGCTAAATAAGTTTAATCGAGTAGGGGGTCGACAGAAATGTCGCTAACCTCAGTTACTGCATCCATCCATCCGTTCATAATTACGGCAGGGGAGTGCGTAGTAAGAATGATTTGTGCTTGTGGGTTCAATTCACGAATCAATCCGATTAATTTTTGTTGCCATTCAATATGTAAACTTACTTCAGGTTCGTCCATGAAGAGTGCTACCGGTTGTCCATCTTGTACCAATGCAGTGAGCAAAATCATGAGAATTTGTTTTTCTCCTGAAGAGAGCTGATAAGGGCGCAAGCGATCACCTGCTTGTTCAAAAATGATTTCATTGCTTTGGCGGTCAATCTTCTTTTTTGTATCGAAGAAGAGCTCTTCCATAACATCTTGAAAACGCTTTTTAGGCCAAGTGAGTGAGGCTGCTTGTGCAGAAGCGTTCGGGTCGGAGCTTTGTAGCAATTGTATCATTCGATTACCAATATTTACTTGGTAATTAAGGTAGCGGCGTTGCAATTCGTAGAGTTGCCAGTCGACTTCAGTGAGAACTGTGTGATCCGACAGCTTATCGAGCATGTCGCTTCGCAGCAAGGGGCGGTCGAATGAACGGATTAAGTCGTAATCAATAGATGTGGCTTCCTTTGGCTCAAAGGTGATGTCAATGCTACATCCTGCAGACGGGAGTGATTCACCCCGCATGGCACGTAAAGCAAGGTTGAGAATTGTGCTTTTCCCGATGCCGTTGATGCCGGATAGAATATTTACATCCGGATTTAATGTCCATGAGATACTTCGGCGACCCCATAATCCGTGGATCTCTATGCGTTTGATAGCAGTAGCTTTCATATGCTTATATATTTATGAGAAAGTTATGTATAGCCTCTCGTTCCTTATTGACAAAGGTAATAAAAAAAACAATAAGTGGTTGCTTCTTCGGGCTTTATTCGGTAATTTATGTTGAAGAACATGCTCTTCTGAAATTGTGTGCGAAAAAAAGGTTAAAAATTTATAGATATTTGTGCAGTGTCAAGAGAAATGTTATCTTTGCACACGTAATAATAGAAAAAAGAACATTATGCAGGCTGTACGGGCTTGCTTGAAAAGCTTAAGGGACTTTGCCGAAAAATCTCTTTTGATATATAAATAAAAATTGATATAAATGACAATATGTGAATATTAAAATAATATTAGAAAAGCCTTAACTTACATAATGCACTGAATACATTAATACGATAAACAACAACTAAATATACTTTAATAATTAACTAAACAACAATTATGAGAAAACTATTCTTATTTACAGCCGCTGTGCTGGCAATGGGCTCTTCTCAGATTAAGGCGACCGATTACATAACGAACGGTAGCTTCGAATCTACGAATAATACTCAGCTCTTTGTGTGGACTTACGGCAATGGCGGTATTGAACAACCTGAAGGTTGGCTTGCGGAGTATTTAGATGCTACTGGCGTATCTAAAGTTTCTGCACCTGATTACTGGAGTCAAGGTTATACGACCTCCGGACAAACAAGAGGTACTATTGAAACAGATGGAAGTCAAAAGCAGCCACTGATCTTACCTTAGGAACACAAACTCCGGCGATAGCTCCTAATGGAAGCCAATTTTATTATGCTCGTTCTCGTTGGAGTGCGGAGCAAATTCGAATGAGCCAAGACGTTTCTCTTCAACCGGGTGAATATGTCTTTTCTTGTGTAGGCGCTTGCCCTGATCCATACCCAACCTACCTTGCTTTGGTCTCAGGAACTGATACTATAGCTAAGTTTAATTTGTCAGCAACAGAATGGACTCGTTTTAGCTACCAATTCAATTTAACAGAGGCAAAAAATGCCAAGGTTGTTCTTTTAATGAATCATACCAATACCACTGCGCAACATCGTTTATTCATTGATAATATCGTGCTTTCTGATGACGCAAAAGAACTTTATAAAGAGCAATTAAGTACACTCACTCAGACTCTTGCTAATTTTACTTCTAGTATTGATGGTTCTTATCCTTTGGGGTATAAAACAAAGTTGGAAGAGATGTCGACTAACGCAGAAGAGCTTTTATCTAGTTCTACAGTAACTCTTGAAGAACTAAAGGCTTTATATGAGTCTATGGATGCAGTTTACAAAGAGTGTTTGACTTCAGGGACTGTTTATACAGAACTAAGTAACCTTGATAATGATGCGTATGTTGAATGGCATGAAACGGGTACATATGCAACAGGTGTACCTGCACTTAAAATTGCTGAAGAAGCAGCAAATGCTGTCTTGACTGGAGACAACTCTTTAAAGAGTGACTTTGAACAAGCTATTACTGATTTGACAGCTGCTATTCGAGCTTATAAGTTATCTGAGGTCAGCTTTGCAACTAAAACGGCACCGATTGACTTGACATGGTTAATTGATACTCCAACTTTCACAAAAGAGGGAGGAGATGTAGCTACTGCTGCAGATCGTGTACAAGGTGCATGGGTGAATGGTAATAACGTTACTTCAAACTCGGGTTTGGATGTTCGTTTGAATACTGTAACTGGTTATAACTGTTGGAATTCTTGGGCCAATGCTTGGCAAGGAACAATGGATCTTTATCAAAATCTAGCCAATCTTCCTGTAGGTTTGTATACAGTTTCTGCAAAACATGTTTCTAATGGCAATGCTTCTACTACTACGCATGTGTATGCTACCACTGTAGCTGGAACGAAGTCGTCTCCTATCTGTAATAATATATATGAAGGTACAGGCACTTTTGCAACAGATGCTCAATGGATAGATTATCAGACGGATACTATTCTTGTTGCTTCTGATGGTGCATTGCGTATTGGTATTACTTCTACTGGTGAAGGAACAAAAGCAGGTTGGTTCTGTGTAACAGATTTCAAATTGAATTATTATGGTGCAACCGATATACTTGATGAGTATAAGAAATCGCTTGCTGCAAAAATAGAAGGAGCTAAAACGCTTGCTACAAAAGAAATGTTAGTAAGTGAAACTGCTGCTATTAATTCGGCTATTACTGCTGCTGAAACTGCAGATGCTTCTACTGTTGCAGCTATTGAAGCCACTTTAGCTACTTTAAATGTTGCCATTGCTGAAGCAGATACAGCTGCTCTTGCTATGAGTACTTTTAAAGCTGGTTCGTATGCTACCCTTGTTGCGCAATCTACCGATGCAGGCGGATCGACAGGTTTGGCCGGATTTGTAAATGGCCAGATAGAGGCTGTGGATGCAGCACTTGTTGCCACTGATGCTACTTCTGAAGTGTATACTTCTTTAGGAAAAAAATTAGCGATTGCAGTTTCTTATGGTAAGGCTCAAATTGCTGCTAGTGCAGCTGCACAGTTGCATGATGATATCGCAAGTTTGTTGCTTGATGTGCAAGATTATTA
>JAGPIY010000148.1 GCA_018054715.1 Bacteroidaceae bacterium | reverse complement strand
ACCATTTCGAAGGGGTACGTAGTGTACAAGATCCGCTTTGGATGACTAATTTTGAATTGATTTATTCGCACCCAGAGCTTATGATTGACTGGTTTCCTATACTTGGCAATCATGAATATCGGGGTAATACTCAAGCAGTTCTCGATTATACAAAGATTAGTCGTCGTTGGAATATGCCGGCACGTTATTATAGTCGCGTTTTTACGAAAGATAGTGTGACTGTACGTGTGATTTGGCTGGATACAACTCCTCTAATAGATAAATATCGAACAGACAGAGTAACTTATCCGGATGCTTGCCGGCAGTCGATGGATCGACAGTTGGCTTGGTTAGATAGTACCTTAACTGCTTCGAATGAAGACTGGACAATTGTTATAGGGCATCATCCGATCTATGCCGAGACACCGAAATCGGATTCTGAACGATTGGATCTCCAACAACGTCTCGATCCTATTTTGAAGCGTCATAAGGTGGATGTTTATGCCTGTGGACATATTCATAACTTTCAGCACATTCGAAAGATAGGTAGCGATATTGATTATGTGGTCAATTCTTCGGCTTCACAGGCTCGTCCGGTACAGCCTATTGAAGGAACATTATATTGTAGTCCTGAACCCGGATTCAGTGTTTTTTCTTTGAATGCAACTGATTTGAAAGTTTATATGATCGATAAGAAAGGAAATATTCTTTATACATTAGATCGACAGAAAAAACGTTGATGCAGTTCTTTATATTAAAAAAGGAAGAAGTCTCTTTGTTTGAGAGACCTCTTCCTTTTTAAACTACGCGAAAGTCATTTATTTGCTTTTGCATCTCCTTTCTTAGTTCGGATCTTAGGTTCTGTTTTCGCTTTGGGGCTCTTTTCTATTTTCTCTTCTTTGGCTTTCTTTACTTTTTTCTCGAGACTTTCATTCTGAAGCTCAAGTTTCTCTACTTTACTTTCAAGAGTTTCTATTTCAAGGCCTTGGTTGCGAATCGTGGTAAGCAGTGAATTCAGCTCCTCGTGTTCAATATCTACAGGATAAAGTGCATTTACGCGACTGATGAAGTCGCCAATAATATTCATATAATTGGTGAAGGCATCGTATGGACTATCGAAAATGCCCCGATTGATTGGAAGATCTGTGTTCTTCGTAGTCATGAAGTGTAGATGATTGGAAGCTTGTAAACAATCCCAATCGTGTTTTATAAGGCGATCGCTGCAAAGGCGCACGCGTTCGGCTACGCTATATAGCTTTTTGAAGGCTTCTTTCTGCAAACTGTTTCCTAGCCATGAAGAAGAATCTCGCTCTTCGTCGGCCCAGCTCATCGGATACGGAACATCAACTTGTCCGATACTCTTCATCTTTCCTATAATTTCGCTCGGAGTAAGGAAGGTAATACCACGTTCTTTGGCACAAGCTGGCAGTGCGCGCAGAAATTCTAGAATGTTGCTCGACAAAGGTTGTGCAACACCAATGGCTTCCATATTCATGAATATGTTGATTACTTGTTCATCTTCAGGCATGTTAGCAATCCAATTGATATAATTGTCTGCAAATAGAGGGTATTCACTCCATTCCGAATTTGAAAAACGTAGACTGATATCGTCGCTTAATTTAAAATCGCGCAGCAGTAGTTTTAAATTGGGATTCTGGTTGCAGTGATATACGTAGTGAGGGCTCTTCCATCCTAGTACGTGCTTAGCTCCTTCGGTAAGCATGCCCTTAAATCCCATTTCAGCTACCAATTCACCAATTTCATCAGAATAAAGCATATTGGTATTGCGAAGCACTTTTGGAGTTTGTCCAAATATCTGTTTTATTTTTTTGCTATGTCGTTTTACTTCTTCACGAAATGAGTCTCTATCGGTGAGTGAAGAAAGACCATGCGAATAGGGTTCTGCTAACAATTCTACACAGCCACTTTCGACCAAAAGTTGTATTTTGTCGATAATGTCAGGTGCATATTGTTCCAAATGCTCTAAGGCTACACCCGATATCGAGAGTGCTATTTTGAAGTTTTTTCCGTAGAGCTTGGTCATCTCAATAAGTGTATTGAGTGTTGGACGATACGACTTTTCCGCAAGATCGTTCATGCTTGTCTCGTTTGCGTAATCGTCGTAGTAATAGTGATCGCGTCCAATTTCAAAGAAGCGATAGCGCTTTAAGTGAAAGAAATTGTGTATTTCGAAAAATAAGCAAATCGTTTTCATATTGATATTGCGTTAAAAGTTATTGTAATTTTGTAAGACCTCATTATAGATATTGCGTACTTTGTAGCCCACATCTTCCCAAAGTATATTATCTACTTCTTTTTTTCCTTCATCGCGTAGATATTCATAAAGAGAAGGATAGGTGCAGATGCCATAAATAGCATCGGCTATGGCATGAATATCCCAGTAATCAGTCTTAATGCATTTACTAAGAATTTCGGCACAACCGGATTGCTTTGAGATAATGCTAGGTACGGAACATTGCATCGCTTCTAATGGTGAAATGCCGAAGGGCTCGCTCACAGAGGGCATGATGTATACATCGCTTGCTTTAAGGCATTCGTAAACTTGATTACCTTTCATGAAGCCCGGAAAATGGAATCGGTCGGCAATGCCGCGTGCGGTAGCCAGATCGATCATTTTGTTCATCATGTCACCGTTACCGGCCATCACAAAACGGATATTACGAGTACGCTGTAATACCATAGCTGCAGCTTCTACAAAGTATTCCGGACCTTTTTGCATGGTGATACGGCCAAGGAAAGTGACAGTCTTTTCATGTGGATTCTTATTAACAGGGATGTCCAAAATTTCTTTCGAAAGCGGAGTTACTGCATTATGTACTGTAGTAACTTTACGTGGATCTTGATTGTACTTTTCGATAACTGTTCGTCGTGTCAATTCTGATACACACATAATATGGTCGGCATGATCCATACCGTTTTTCTCAATATCATATACGATAGGGTTTACGTTTCCCCTGCTTCGATCAAAATCAGTAGCATGTACATGAATCACTAAGGGCTTCCCTGAAATCTGTTTGGCATGAATGCCTGCAGGATAAGTAAGCCAATCGTGCGAATGGATGATGTCAAAGTTTTGCTGACGAGCAACTACACCTGCCACGATGGAGTAGTTATTGATCTCTTCGTGTAGGTTTTCAGGATAACGCCCTGAAAATTCAAGACATCCAAGTTCGTTCGTATAGCGATAGCTGAAGTCGGCATAAATGTGATTACGTAAATCATAGAACAGTTGTGGATCCATATAATTTCCAACTCGACTGTTTACATAATCCCAGTTAACATCTTTCCAAACAATAGGCACGCTGTTCATTCCGATGATATGAAGGAAACTTTGATCTTCATCGCCTCGTGGTTTAGGTATGCAGAAGGTTATTTCTAAGTCTTTTTGCTCCGACATTCCTTTGGTTAGTCCATAACTTGCAGTTCCTAATCCTCCAAGAATATGAGGTGGAAACTCCCAACCAAACATTAATACTTTCATAGTGCTTCCTCCTCGTTATTAAGATTCTGGTTGTATTTCATTAGTAGCTTTGTGATACGTAGAACTTCGCCTACGTTCATAGCGAATGAGATTGCTCCACGTCCGGTAAAGGGGGGATTCCCATCGTACAATTCACTTAATGTGCCAATGCAGTGATAGCCCATTTCAGAATCGAAATTAGAAAGTTGTCGCTCTACAAAAGAGAGACCACTCATTTTGTAGATACGCAAATAGGCTTCAAGGTAAAACCCCATTAACCAAGGCCATGCTGTTCCCTGATGATAAGCAAAATCACGCTCCTCTTGTCTACCTATATAGTTAGGATTGTATCCCGCACTTTTGGGCGATAACGACCGAAGACCTTTTGGAGTAAGGAGCTCTTTTGTTACTGTGTCAAGGATGCTTTTTTTCTGTTTTCGGTCAAGAGGAGAATAATCGAAGGCTACCGCAAAAATCATATTTGGGCGGACGCTCCAGTCCATCATGTTATCATTTACATAATCAAGAAGATATCCATACTCATTAAGAAAGGTCTCGATAAAAGCTTTTCCGTTTTTTTGAGCTAGCTCATCGAGCGTATTCGTATAGGTTGTATCTGTATCTCGGTTTAAGTCGGCTACAAAGCTAATCGCATTATACCAAAGAGAATTGAACTCAACAATATATCCAGTGCGTTGTACTACCGGATGCCCGTAGGCAGTGGAGTTCATCCAAGTTATTGCTTTGTCAACCCCATTAGCATATACGAGTCCATTGTCATGAAGGAAAAGATTTTCATGTTTACCTTCACGGATATATTCAATAATATCAATCAACAGTGCCCCATATTTCTTTTTACAATTCTCTTTAGAAGTACGTTTGGCATATTGTTGCAAACACCATATTGCCCATAGTAATACATCCGGATGCTCTATTTCGTAAATCTTTTCCGTCACCTCTTCTCCGGCAAGGAAGCTACGAATAGCTCCCTCCGCAGTTTGAAAGGCACTTTCAAACTCATCTTCCTCGTCAAGAGCAAGCGTTAACCCGGGTAGAGCGATAAACATATCACGAGCGCGGCACTTGAACCATGGGTATCCCGCTATAATGTAATGTTTGTCTCCTTGTTTGTTGTGGAATTGATGTGCTGCATTACGCATGCAATTTTCAAAACTAGTGCGAGGCGTTCGCATCTCATATTCAGCTTCGTATAGTCTTTTTAGACTACGTGATTGTATCTCTGAGATGCCGGCTGAAAAGATAATGCTTTCTCCTTTTTTTATATTGAATTCAATATAACCGGGTACGTAAAGATCCTCGTTCGAAAGATATCCTCTTTCTTGTTCCTTACTGTATTCTATTCCTTTATACCAATAAGGCTCAAATACAAATTCGCTTTTTCTGCTAGTTTGCATAAAAAGATCCGGATACCCCTTGTAAAGGCAGGTTTTAATACCATTGTCGACGACTGTATATTCTCGATTAACGGCAGCGTTTTCGTGTGTATATTCTCTTACGCTTCGAAA
>JAGPIY010000021.1 GCA_018054715.1 Bacteroidaceae bacterium | reverse complement strand
TTGATTTCACAATTCCAATTCCACCACAGATCTTAACAAAATTGCATCAAATGGGCATTCAATCGTTATTGATAGAAGGTGGCGCTCAAACTCTTCAATCATTCATTGATGCTCAGCTATGGGATGTGGCGTTTATAGAAGAAAATTCACTGCTCCTAAAAGGTGGTATTGTAGCTCCTAAAATCAACGGTCTTTCTACAGAAAAGGCTTTCTTCGGGCAAAAAATAAAAAAGATAATACCACTATAAACCTTCTTATCACTCGAGAAGCGTTAATTTCAAGCTAGTCAAGGACTTTTTTCTATAATTTTCTATAAAAGTGCCACCTAGTATATAGAGAAAGGGGCAAAAAGTTCCTATTTTTGCATCTTGAATTAATAAACAAAGTTACATTTAAATGAAACTCAAAAACATATTTGCAGGCGTTGCTTTACTGTTCACAGTAGCTTTATTGCCTTCATGCAGTCTAGACAATAATGATTTTACTGCCATAGAGCCTGAAATCACTGATTTTTACTTCGATACGATCTATACTCAACGAGGTAATCTGATAACCCATTATAAGTATCTATTTACTATTGATGACGCAAGCACTAGTTCAGATACAATTCTTATATACAATACTGATTCTTTGCCTTATCAAAGTATTTTAGACAGTGTGCCAATTACATTTACCTCCTCGGCAACAGTATATCATAAAGCAGAAGACGGACTTTACTCTTTACTATCCGGAAATGATACTCTTGATTTTCGAAAAGCACAAATTTTCTATGTAACAGGAAATGATGAAGCTGGAAATATGCTTCAAAAAGTCTACAAAATAAAATTCAATGCTCACCAAGTAGATCCAGATAGCATTGCATGGCAATCTTATGAATCGAATGTGGAAATTAAAGGTCGCTCACGCTCTGTCATTTTAAATGATCAGTTGTACGTATTTACCGAAGAGGGCAAACTCTATACCGCATCAGTAAACAATGCAAGTTCATGGCAGCAAATCACAAACTCACTACCTTTTGATTATACCTCAGCTACTGTCTTTGCGGGTAAAATTTATGCATTAGCTGAAGGAAAGGTTTATATTTCTTCCGATGGTAGAAGCTGGGATGAACAAACGGCGCTCAGCACAGATGGAAATGTAGAAGCATTATTAGGCGCAAACAGTAATTATCTTGGGGCTATCAAAGGAGGTTATTTTGTATCAACAGAAGGGAATACCTGGACACAAGGCCTTTCTGCAGGAAGTTTTCAACGAGGTAATGCTGCAAGTACAACATATACACTAGCAACAAATCCATCAATACAGCAAGTCGCTGTATTAGGACGACATAAATCAGGAGACACCGAAATGACTTTACTAGTAGCAGAAGACGATCTTCTCAACTGGTCGGAACAAGGCCCTGTAGATTCTATTGATTACTGCTTACCATATGATGAGGATCGTGCTTTAATACATTATGGAGAACATAAGTTCTATGCATTTGGAAGCACTAGCTCAGGAGCTTTCAATTCATACTATATGTCGAGTGGTTTATATTGGGAAAAAACAACTAATCATTCAATGTTCCAAGATGCATTTAACGATCGACAAGAATTTTCCGTTGTAGTTGATGCGAATAATTACATCTGGTTAGTATTTAGTGCTACCGGCTCCAAGTCTACCACCATTTACAAAGGTCGATTCAACAGCTATTCTTTCTAAAAGAAGAAGTGTTTTTTAATCTACAATCAGTATTCATTTATGAAACCGCTCCTTCCTCTTTTGCTCTTCACATTGGCACTCTTCCCAAAGGCAGAGGCCCAAGAAGATATTTATAAGATGGAACTAGGAGCTATGCTAGGTGGTAGTTTTTACTTAGGAGATGCTAATTACACATCCTTATATAAAGGGACACGCCCAATGGGAGGAATTGTTGCACGCTATATTTTCAATCCACGAATAGCTTTAAAAGCCAATTTAGCAATGGCTGGTATAAAAGGAAGTACCGAGGGGAATGAAAATAGATTCCCAACTGAAACGTCTTTCTCACGCACGCTATATGACTTAGGCGTACAAGCTGAGTTTGGCTTTTGGCCGTATGGATTAGGCTCTGAATACTTGGGCTATAAACGTTGCCAACCTTATCTCATTGCAGGTATGGGATTTACATATGCAGGCAAACCTGCCAAATCCGTGGTTGCTGTAAATTTTCCTGTAGGTATTGGATTGAAATACAAACTAAAGCCACGTTGGAATATAGGTGTTGAATTCACAATGCGCTTTTCAACAAGCGATGAACTAGATGTTACCAATTCTACAGAAGCATTGAACGACCCTTATCGCATAAAAAGCGGAGGTCTAAAGAATAAAGACTCGTACTCATTTACCTCTTTATTCATAACATACGACTTGTTTCCTCAATGCCAAAATTGTAATAAACTGGAGAATTGATATGACCTCACTACTCAATCAAATCGATAAAACGCGTATCCCTGCACACGTAGCCATTATCATGGATGGAAACGGACGTTGGGCGAAACAACGTGGACAAGAACGAAGTTTCGGACATCAAGCCGGAGCTGACACAGTACATCTTTTAGCAGAAGAAGCTGCTACCTTAGGTATAAAATACCTTACACTATATACTTTCTCTACAGAAAATTGGAATCGCCCTGAAACAGAAATAACAGCTTTGATGAACCTCCTTATTAATTCTCTGGAAGAACAAATTTTCATGAAAAACAATATTTCATTCCGGATAATCGGCCAACGTGCAAAATTGTCGGAAGGAGTACGCAACGCATTAGAGACTTGCGAAAAGCACACTTCTACCAATACCGGAATGTGCATGACATTAGCGCTAAGTTATTCCTCACGCTGGGAGCTAGCCGATACCATGCAACATCTAGCAAAATTAGTGAAAGCAGGCGAATTGCAGCCGGAAGAAATCAATGAGAGCCTGATTAATAAGCATCTTACTACCAGTTACATGCCGGATCCCGATTTGCTGATACGTACCGGAGGTGAAATACGCCTCAGTAACTATCTGCTATGGCAATGTGCTTATTCAGAATTATACTTTTGCGACATATTCTTCCCCGATTTCAAAAAAGAAGAATTATATGCTGCAATCCTCAATTATCAACAGCGCGAACGCCGATTTGGCAAAACAAGTGAACAAATCACCGAACAATGATATTAAGATTAGATAAAACAAGAATGAAGCGCATACGCACCTTACTCTGCACCTTTAGCTGCCTTTTGGCGAGTGTGGCTATGGGACAAACAGCAGCTACTAAAAGCTCTGACGTCACACCAGAAGTGGTAAATTATACCAGTCCTCGTGAATACGAAATAGCTGACCTCACCATTAGTGGTGTAGAAGGCCAAGAGCCTCGCCTTATTATAGCCCTTTCGGGGTTAAGTGTAGGGCAAGTCGTACATATCCCAGGCGATGAAATCACCGAAGCTTGCCGCAGGTTTTGGAAAAATGGGCTCTACAGCGATGTAAGCATCAACATTACTAAGATAGAAGGCGACAAAGTGTTTCTTAATATTGCACTTAAACAGCGACCACGCATATCTTCGCTTACTTATAATGGCATAAAAAAGAGTGAACGCGAAGACTTGGATGCCAAACTAGGCATGATAAAAGGGAATCAGATTACTCCTAATATGGTAGATCGTTCACGCACTCTTATTAAACGGTATTTCGATGAAAAAGGATACAAGAATGCAGAAGTAGATATCCAACAACAAGTAGATGTCAGCAATGAGAATATGGTAATTGTAACCATCAACATTGACAAAAAAGACAAAGTAAAAGTACATAGAATTTATTTTAACGGCGTTACAAAACTCCCTCCAGAGAAGTTGAAAAGCGCGATGAAGAAAACAAAAGAAAAAGGCAAGTGGAAAAACATCTTCCGCTCTAAGAAGTTTATTGAGGATAACTACGAAGCAGACAAACAACTTATTATCCAGAGATACAACGAATTAGGTTATCGTGATGCTCGCATTATTGCAGATACAGTAACTGCATACAACGATAAGTCGGTAGATGTAAAATTGCAAGTAGAAGAAGGACAACAATATTTTCTCCGAAAAATTGATTGGGTCGGCAACAAACTTTATCCAACTAATGCGCTGAATATGGTTCTTCATATGCAACGAGGAGACGTCTATAATCAGAAAATGTTGAATGAGCGCCTTACCAGTGATGAAGACGCTATTAATAATGAATACAGAAACAACGGATACCTTTGGGCCGTAGTTACGCCAGTAGAAGTCAACATTGATGGTGACTCCATTGATCTTGAAGTCCGTATTTCAGAAAGTAGGCAAGCAACCATCAATCAAGTCAGCATTAGTGGTAACGATCGGGTATATGAAAATGTAGTTCGTCGTGAGCTATATACCAAACCCGGTATGCTATATAACCAAGATGCAGTGATTCGTTCCATGCGCGAAATCCAACAAATGGGTCACTTCGACCCGGAAAGCTGTACACCGAATCTTAATCCGGATCCAGAAAACGGTACAGTAGATATTGCATGGCCATTGACCTCAAAAAGCAGCGATCAAGTTGAATTTTCTGCAGGATGGGGACAAACCGGTGTCATCGGTAAGGTTTCTCTGAAATTTGGTAACTTCTCATTAAATAACCTCTTGCATCCAAGCAAGAGTCACCGCGGCATATTGCCACAAGGTGATGGACAAACACTGACGCTCAGCGGACAAACAAATGCATCGTACTATCAAAGTTATAATATTTCATTTTTCGATCCTTGGTTTGGAGGAAAGCGCCCGAACTCTCTTTCAATAAGTGCTTTCTATTCTAAGCAAACCGATGTAAGTAGCTTGTACTACAATTCATCATACTACGATAGTTACTACAACAGTTTATATAGCGGATACTACGGCTATGGATCATACAATAGCTCGAGCAGTAGTTATGAAAACTATTACGATCCCGATAAATCGGTACAGATGTACGGCGTTTCGCTAGGTTGGGGAAAACGACTCAAGTGGCCTGACAACAATTTTACACTATCAGCAGATCTCACTTGGCAACGTTACGTATTAAAAGATTGGGCTTACTTCCCCGTAACAAACGGAAATTGCAACAATGTAAGCTTAACAATAGCACTTACTCGCAAGAGTACCGATAGTCCGATTTATCCTCGTAGAGGTTCAGAAATTACTGCAAGTGTACAGTTAACTCCTCCTTATTCTCTATGGGATGGTGTAGACTATAGTGCCTACGACAAGACAAATCAAGATGACTACAACAAAATGTTCAAATGGGTAGAGTATCATAAATGGAAATTCAAAGCTAAAACCTTTACTCCATTGACCTCCGGAAAAAAGAACTTCGTGCTCATGTCACGTGCTGAATATGGATTTGTAGGAAGTTATAATAAAGACAAGAAATCGCCCTTTGAAACCTTCATGATGGGAGGTGACGGAATGAGCGGGTACTCTACTTATGCCACAGAAAACATTGCACTACGCGGTTACGAGAATAACTCATTAACTCCATCTTCTTCCTACTACGGTTATGCATATACACGACTTGGACTAGAATTACGTTATCCACTCATGTTGGAAGCTAGTACCAGCATCTATGCACTTGGTTTCGTAGAAGGTGGTAATACATGGACTAAGGTAAGCAAATTCGATCCATTCGACCTAAAACGTTCGGCCGGTGTAGGTTTGCGCATCTTCCTCCCCCAAATTGGTATGATGGGTATCGACTGGGCCTATGGCTTCGACAAAGTATTCGGTTCTTCCTCCTATGGCGGCAGTCAGTTCCACTTCGTACTCGGACAAGAATTCTAACCTAAAAAAGATCAGATTATGAAACGTTTTATTTTATCACTGGTAGCCCTACTAGCCATGGGCGTATCCGTTTCCGCACAAAAGTTTGCGCTAGTGGATATGGAATACATCATGAAAAATATTCCGGCTTACGAACGTGCAAATGAGCAACTCAACCAATCATCGAAACGCTGGCAAGCGGAAGTTGAGACCCTCTCGAAAGAAGCTGAAACACTTTATAAAAACTACCAAAGTGAAAGTGTTTTCTTAAGTGAAACACAAAAGAAAAGCAAAGAAAGCACCATAGTAGAAAAAGAGAAAGCAGCTCAAGACTTGAAACGTAAATACTTTGGCCCAGAAGGCGAACTTTATAAAAAACGCGAAAGCCTGATGAAGCCTATTCAAGATGAAATTTATACTGCTGTAAAAGAAATTAGCGAACTACGTGGTTACTCCATGGTACTCGATCGCGCTTCAGCTGAAAGCATTATCTATGCTACTCCTAAAATAGATATTAGCAACGAAGTACTTACAAAACTTGGATATTCAAACTAATTTTGTAACTTTGCACCGAAATAAAAAACATTTATAAAAAATAAGAAAACAATGAAGAAAATTCTTTTAGTTATGATGCTTGCTTTGCCAATGGCTTTAGCAGCACAAAATCTTAAATTAGGCCATTTCAAGAGCACCGAAATTTTGAAAGCAATGCCTGAGTACACACAGGCACAAGAAGCTATGAAGAAAGCCGCAGCAACTCACGATGAAGAATACAAACGCATCGTTGACGAGTATCAGAAGAACTTGCAAGAATTCACTGCTGCAGAAAAACAGTTACCTGATAACATTAAAGATCGTCGCCAAAAAGAGCTGCAAGATATGGGCCAAAAGATACAAGATTATCAACAGTTTGCACAACAGGATTTAGAAGCAACCCAAAAGAAACTCATGGAGCCACTTGTCACTAAAATCAACACAGCTATTAAAAGCGTTGGTGATACAGAAGGTATGACTTATATTTTCGATTTGAGCAATACTGAGATTCCTTATGTAAACGCAACTACTGCAATCGACCTTACTGAAAAGATCAAAGCAAAACTGAAATAAAAACAGTTCTATTACTTTTCACGCAAATTGCGCAAATTTGGCTTTTTCATAATGCTTCTCTGCGAAGCTAGTGCCAAATTTGCGCAATTTGCATGCTTAATACTCCCTATCAATGAACGGACCCATCGGACTTTTCGACTCAGGATACGGCGGACTTACTATTCTTCGCGACGCAATCCATGAAATACCTCAATACGATTACCTTTATTTAGGAGATAACGCTCGCGCTCCGTATGGCTCACGGTCGTTTGATGTAGTGTATGAGTTTACTCGCCAAGCTGTAAAAAAACTTTTCGAGATGGGCTGCCCACTTGTCATTCTAGCCTGTAATACAGCCTCAGCGAAAGCTTTACGCACCATCCAACAAAAAGATCTACCCCAACTCGATGCTTCGCTTCGCGTACTGGGAGTAATCCGCCCCACGATAGAAGTTGTTGGCGATGTAACCAAAACACGCCACGTAGGCGTAGTAGCGACCACAGGCACCATTGCTTCGCATAGCTATGAGTTGGAACTAAAGAATGCTTATCCCGATATCACTCTTACAGGTCAAGCATGCCCTCTCTGGGTACCACTAATCGAAAATAGTGAATATGGAAGTCCGGGAGCCGATTACTTTGTACAAAAGTACCTAAATGAATTGCTAGAAGCCGACCCTTTAATCGATACATTGATTTTAGGTTGCACACACTATCCGTTGCTTTTGCCAAAGATACGCGCATTCCTACCTCCCCACATTCGCATCATCTCGCAAGGAGAATACGTTGCACACAGTCTGGCTTCCTACCTCGTACGGCATCCGGAAATGGAAGCCCGCCTCAGCAAAGGAGCCACTCGCACTTTCCTTACTACAGAAAGCGAAGAGAAGTTTCATGAATCGGCTAGCATCTTCCTAAATACACCTGTGAGTGCCCAACGAATTACATTGGGATAAATCAATCAAAACATACTGAAGGAAGAAACTTTTCTTCAGTATGTTTCCCCCCTTTCCCCTACGGCAAAAAGAGAAAAGCCCTACGGCAAAAATATTTTTGCCGTAGGGCTTTTCTTATAAACATCCTATACTTTCAGAGAAAAGAAAGTAAACTTTTAAAAGAATGTAAACTTACTGTTGCAGTAAGAATGCTTTAAGATCGACAAAATCTCTGCTTAACATCACACTCTTCTTCTCACCTCGCATAAAAGTAGCAAGCTTTTCGGGAACAGCAACCTCCGCTCCAATGATCTTTTCTACCGTATTTTTAAACTTCGCAGGATGAGCGGTTTCAAGGAATATCCCTATTTCATCAGGCTGCAAGTTCTCAGATAAAGCACGATAACCACATGCACCATGCGGATCGCATAAATAAGCCTCGTGCTCAAATACCGCTTTTAGAGCCTTTGCAATTTCTGCATCTCGATAAGTCGCTCCACTAATCTCAGCTTTAATAGCAGCATGATCAGCCTGATAAAGATCGAGCACACGAACAAAGTTACTAGGATCGCCTACATCCATTGCATTAGCAATAGTCTGTACACTGGGTTTCGGCTCATAGCGACCCGTTTGCAAGTATTTGTAGAAAATATCGTTTGCATTGTTCGAAGCGATAAAACGCTTAATAGGAAGCCCCATACGTTTAGCAAACAATCCGGCAGTGATGTTACCAAAGTTTCCACTCGGCACAGAAAATACCATCTTCTGTGCCTTACCCAACTTCTTTAGTTGCGCATAGGCATAGAAATAATAAAAAGACTGAGGCAAGAAACGAGCCACATTAATGCTGTTAGCTGAAGTAAGTAATAAATGTTCCGTCAGCTCCGCATCCATGAAAGCACTCTTCACAAGAGTCTGACAATCATCAAACACCCCGTCTACCTCAATAGCTGTAATATTCTGTCCCAGTGTAGTAAACTGTTTCTCTTGAATCTCGCTGACTTTTCCTTTCGGATAAAGCACAAATACACGGATGCCTTCCACTCCCAAGAAACCATTGGCTACGGCACTACCGGTATCACCACTGGTAGCAACTAATACATTTACATCTTTTTGACCATCCTTACGAATAAAATAGCCTAACAGACGAGCCATAAAGCGTGCACCTACATCTTTGAAAGCAAGTGTTGGGCCGTGAAATAACTCTAACGAATAAATCGTCTGGCTTACCTGCACTAGAGGAACGTCAAAAGTCAGTGTATCGTACACAATCTCTTTCAACTTTTCAGCAGGCAAATCTTCTCCAAAGAAAGCATCAGCTACGCGATATGCAATCTCTTGAAAAGAAAGCTGATCGATGGTATCAAAAAACTCCTTCGGTAAAGTTTTAATCTCTTGAGGCATATACAAACCTCTATCGGAAGCAAGCCCTTTCACTACTGCTTCTTGCAGTGAAGCCAGAGGCGCTTTTTTATTGGTACTATAATATTTCATACTCAATGTTTCAAAAATTCACGTATAAATTCATCTTCTTTTAGTAAACCATAAGCACCTTCTACAGCAGCAACTTCATTGTAAGTTTCCACCCCATCGGGTTCTATTCCGGGATAATAAATCAAAAAAGGCACCGGTTCGTTAACGTGCGTGCGCAGTTCACAAGGGGTAGGATGATCCGGAAGCACCGCTATTGCAACAGGCTCTTTCCAGTTCTTCACTGCTTCATAAATAGGACCTATCACTCTACTGTCTAAATACTCAATGGTTTTTAACTTCAAGTTCACATTCCCTTCATGCCCTGCTTCATCGCTAGCTTCAATATGGAGAAAAACAAAATCATCGGTTTTCAAAGCCTCCACCGCTGCCTTTGCCTTCCCTTCGTAATTCGTATCGTAGAGGCCTGTAGCACCTTCTACTTCAATATTGCGTAAACCGGCATAGCGACCAATTCCCTTAATAAGATCGACAGCCGAAATAACAGCACCGCTTTTTACCACAGGATACAAGCTGGTTATGGGCTGCATCTTGGGGCGATAGCCGGGCGACCAAGGCCAAATGCTATTCGCCGGGTCCTTGCCTTCAGCTTTACGATGGATATTGATTGGATGATTCTCCAACAACTGCTGAGAACGTAAAATAAGATCGTTCAACAAATCGGCTGTAGTCTTCGCTTCGGGAGTTTCAGCTTCCACCAAAAGTGGCTTAAAAGGCAACCCCGGAAAATCATGAGGAGGAGCAGTCTTTATATCCTTATCCCCTCCTCTAATTACAAGAAGATGGCGATACTGAATACCCGTCGTAAATTTTACGACATCATTGCCGAGCTTCTCTTGCAAGAAACGGATCAATTCGTTCGCTTCGGTAGTAGAAATATGTCCGGCCGAGTGATTCTTTATACAGCCATCTTCCACACAAATAAGATTACAGCGCATGGCCATATCGTTAGCTTTAAGATCGACCCCAATGCTAGCTGCTTCAAGTACACCACGCCCTTCGTATACGGTAGGAAGATCATATCCAAGCACCGAAAGGTTTGCCACTTCACTCCCCGGCTGAAAGCCCGGAGCAACCGTAACTAATCGGCCGTTACGTCCCATCTTGGCCAGACGATCCATATAAGGGGTTTTAGCCTTTTGTAATAAGGTTTTATCCCCTAGAGAAGGGATAGCCCAATCGGCCATTCCGTCACCTAGTATTATAATATGTTTCATAGCTCAACGAATGTTAGCGATACTCATTATATCAGCAAATACACCGGCAGCCGTAACGCCGGCACCGGCGCCATATCCCTGAATTAACAAAGGATATTCATTGTAGCGCTCCGTAGTCAGCAACAATATATTATTGCTTCCTTGGAGGTTGTAACAAGGATGATCAGCTCCTACTTCTTGCAAGCCAACACGTCCTTTTCCATTTTCAAAACGAGCCACAAAGCGCCAATGTTTTCCTTTTGCTTCCAAAGCCTTTCGTTTTTCTTCAAAAGCCGAATCGAGCTCCGGGAGTTTTTTCCAGAACTGATCGATAGTACCTTCAAAAAGTTCCGAAGGAATAAACAGTTCTCTTTCCACTTGTTCTTGCTCTAAAGGATAGCCTGCTTCACGAGCTAGAATTACAAGTTTACGGATTACATCCTTTCCGCTAAGATCGATGCGAGGATCAGGCTCTGAATAGCCTTCCTCTTTGGCCATACGAATTGTTTGACTTAGAGGGATATCTGCCGAAATCGTATTAAAGATGAAATTAAGCGTACCACTTAGCACAGCCTCAATTTTTAAAATACGGTCTCCACTATTAATTAAATCATTGATTGTATTAATTATAGGTAAACCGGCTCCGACATTTGCCTCAAATAAGAACTTCGCACCACGTTGACGAGCAACACGCTTCAACTCGACATAATCCTCATAAGCAGAAGAAGCTGCTATTTTGTTGGCTGCGACTACTGAAATGTTTTTTAGCAATAAATCTTTGTACAGCCCCGCGATAGCTGAATTAGCAGTACAATCTACAAACACGGAGTTAAAGATATTCATGCCGATAATATTTTCACGAATTACCGACGGACTGCTTGAAAGTCCTTCTTTATGCATACGCTCACGGTAGTTAGAAAGATCTATTCCGGCCCGATCGAAAAGCGCATAATGACCATCACTAATACCAACCACATTTATTTTTAATCCATTTTGCTGCATCAGTTTTTCACGTTGATGATCAATTTGCTTCAGCAAACTGCCACCTACCGTACCAATGCCACATACGAATACATTAAGTACTTTATACTCACTTAAGAAGAATGAATCGTGAATTACATTCAGTGTTTTACGCAAATAGTCGCGATTGATGACAAAAGAAATATTAGTTTCCGAGGCACCTTGTGCACACGCCACCACATTAATACCGTTACGGCCAAGAACGCCAAACAACTGTCCCGCAATACCCGGCGTATGCTTCATGTTTTCACCTACTACAGCCACCGTCGCTAAATCCTTTTCAGCAAGGATAGTTACCATTTCGCCTCGCTCTATCTCTTTGCAGAACTCATTGTTCAATACTCTACAAGCAAGGTCAGCATCCTCTCTCTTCACTCCAATTGAAGTGCTGTTCTCCGAACTAGCCTGTGAAACAAGGAATACACTAATTCCATTCTCGGCCAACGTTTTAAAGATGCGATAGTTCACTCCAATCACACCCACCATACCTAATCCGGTAACATTAATAAGGCAAGTATCACCTATTGAGGAGATTCCTTTAATGGCTTTTCCCTCAGGCAATGTACGGTTTTGTACAATACGAGTTCCCGGAGCGGTTGGGTTGAACGTATTCTTTACGAGAATCGGAATATTTTTATGATATACAGGATAAATAGTAGGAGGATAAATTACTTTTGCACCAAAATTACATAACTCCATCGCTTCTATAAACGTGAGTTCTGCAATGGGATATGCAGCAGTAATAACACGTGGATCGGCAGTCATAAAGCCATCCACATCAGTCCATATTTCAAGTAGCTGTGCCTCTAAAGCCGCAGCAATAAGAGCTGCAGTATAATCGGAACCTCCACGTCCCAAATTGCTTACTTCGTCGGTCTGCTTATCACTCGCAATAAAGCCGGGCACTAAAGCTACCTTAGGGAGGTCTTTAAATGTTTTTCGAATTAGTTGCAGAGTTAAATCCGCATCCAGTAAATGCTTGCCGAATTTCTGTTCGGTCTTAATAAATTTACGCGCATCATACCACACTGCATCTTTAATGAGTGTTGTACAAATAAGCGACGAAAGGCGTTCTCCATAACTTACAATGGCATCGCCCGTCTTGGGAGATAAATCTTTAATCAGGTAGATTCCCTGAAAGATATTTTTCAACTCATCGAGTAGAGAACTAACTCTCATCTCTAACTTCGATTTTGCTTCTCCATCGGGGATAATCTCCTCGACCATGTCAATATGACGGCCTAAAATCTGCTTGTAACGAGTTTCGTAAGTTTTATCGCCTGACGCTGCCATACGGGCGGTGCTTATCAGTTGGTCGGTGATGCCACCGAGAGCGGATACAACTACAATAACGGGTTCATTGCACGATTCGACAATCTGTTTGACGTTTAAAATGCTTTTCACGGAACCTACGGACGTTCCGCCGAATTTCATTACTTTCATATTCGTCAATAATTTAATATGTAATACGCGGCAAAGGTAGTATAATATTTTTAACTAACAAAGGAAAAAAGAAAAAATGAACCTAACCTCAGAACAGTCCATGAAAAGCTTTTTTACTCTTCCGTAAGCTTGAGAAGCACAGAATCAGCATAATCAATCATCGCATCGCGTTTTTTCGTAAACGCCTCAGGAATAGGAATATCTACTCTAACATTTGGCTCAATACCAAATTCAAGTTGTTCCTTCTTAGGGTTAAGCATCGGAGAGGCCGAAAAACGAACGTACCAACCATTAGGAAGCTCCGAACTAAAAGGAAGTCCGGAACCTCCTCCTGTACGATCGCCTACAGTGATTACCTGAGGAAGTTGTTGCATGCAATTTACAAACCAGTTAGTGGCACTAAAACATTTTCGATTGGTTAACAGCACCACGGGGCGCAACCAATGAATACCGGTACTCGGATCTAAATTTACAGCATAAGGTTCCGAAAAGTCGGAATGTCCCTTCCCCGTTTTATGTTGAATATAACCCACAGGTACCGTTTCAAGCGTAAAGTGTTCTGCTAATCGAGTGGCGTAAGTCAATACACCTCCCGAATTGCTACGCACATCAAGTATCAATCCCCGGCAATTACGCATATAATAAAGAGCTTCACTTACATTATCATCTGAAAATCCATCTGAGAAAGAGCCGCAATACAAATACCCAATGCTATCAGTACGTAAAATAGTATATTTAAGTCCCGAAGCAATACGATAGTCGGTTCCCAAATAAGTACGTTGCAAATCTTCATAAAAGTTAGTCGGATAATCCTCATACCAACTCCAGTAGCGTGCCATGTCGTGTGTAGAATAAAGGTTGACATGCCCATCTTTCAATGTGCTGAGCATATTCGATAGCGTATCGAATAACGCATACCGATCCATCTTATCATTAATTTTAGCGCTGTAAACTGTGTGAACAGAATCCCAATCAATACCTTTATAGTCTAAAAAGCAGTATTGTTCATCTACAATTTTCCACAAAGCTTCAAAATTAGCCGTTGGAGAATCTTGGAATTCTTCCTCATCAATGCAACTAGTAAGCAAAAGAGAGAAGAATAGTCCGAATAAAAGGGGAATAGAACGAAACATAGGCATAACTATCGATTGGGCTTTCTATAAAACTGATGCACAAACCCAATCATGAAACGGTTACTCCAAGAGTGATAACGCAATTCATTAAGATCCGTTTGTTTCACGTCCCAGATGTAACTGGCTCGTAATGTGCTTCCTCGCCATATTGGGATGTCAAGCGAAAAGTGCTGATAGAGAGAAGGTTGATTACCCGGGTAAGTAACACGAGTGAGATCTTCGTCATTCCCAAGTGAGAACATCTCGTAGTATGAAGCCCCATAATGAGGAGCAAAATGCAGGCCTACAAAAGGAGCGGTTGCTTGATAACGCAATAGAAAAGATTTTTTCCACAGAGAGAAACGGTAACCTAATTGCACAGAAGCAAGCAAATCGCCTCCTACTTTCACTGCAACCGGATTATTCCCATTGGCTAAATTATAAATCATTCCCCCCTGCCCTTGCAAGCCCGGCCCGACCTGCAGCATCAGCGTACTTCCATTGTGAAAGTGCGTAGTCAACAAATTGCGATAAAGAATATACTCCCATTGTGCATGGAAAGCCAAGTCGGTATTCTTTTCAGAGCGATTGTCGGCATAAGAGAAGTGTCCCTGAAAAAGAGTCTGTTGCGTAAGTTTCCAGGTAGACAAGAAGCGAGTAGGATGCTGGTTCTCTCTTTGCAAAGAGTATTCCGTTCCGGTATAATCCTGTGGCGACAGGTAGGTATCATAGAGGTTGGCACTACCAATGCCATAACTTGTGCAACGAGTAATATCGCGCCAAGTAAGCGAGTCCTCTACCACAACCTTTTCTTGAGCGTTCAAGTCTACGAAACAGTATCCGATAGAAAGGAGGAAAACTCCCACCCACACTTTCATTTTTAACTCCATAGACACAGTCTTATTTAGAACATACTAATTTGTCCGTTCTCATCCGTGGTGGGATTTTCATCGGTAGTAAGTTCTTCCGCAGTATCCACATTTTGTGTTGAAGGAGCAACAAGCTCTTCAGCCAACTCCTCTTCTGTTAACACGGGTTCTAACTCGGTGATACTTTCTATTGCAAATGTAGTAATACGCTTACCTTTTGCCTTAAAACCTTTTACAGCAATGAAGTCATTAGCATCAATTAAAAGAGGTTCACGAAAAGCATCATTTCCACCAAATACAACCTTAAATTGAGGAGAACGGTAACAATTCAGAGCAATCAGTTTATTGTTTTGATTCTCCCCTAAATAATTTTGTGGACGCGGAGTAGCATCTAGCAAGAATCGTTTTAAATAAGGATAATCCTGTTGATCGGCATCATAGAGAGCTGCCGTCCAAACCTTATTGGCACTATATTTTTCTATAATTTGAATTTCTCCTTCATAATGATTCGTTTGGTCGAAATCAGTAAGATAGAAATCACCATTCTTTAATACTACAAGAATACGCTCCTCACTCTGAAACTCGCCCAGATATTTTCCCCGACCATCATAGTTCAAACGCATCACATCATAATCGAACCATACGGCACGACCTCCTAGTGTAGAACCACCATGTTGTTTTAAAGTGATTTTTAATACATCATTTTTAGTCAACAAGTTACCTTGCGATTGACGGCCTTTAATGGCTAGTTGACTGAAGTCGTTCTCCAAAATCAATTTTTTCACTTTAGGGTTTGGTTTCAGTGTCACCTTTATCACTTCAGCCTCTCCATTCGGGTTAGCCGTGAAATACACCACACGAGAGCCGGCAGTTCCTTGCGTTACATCATATTCCCGATCACGAGTAATAGCCGTTACATTGAATCGCTTCCAATAGTGAAGTCCTTGCTTACCATCCCTATAAACCACATTGTAAATGGTTCGTTTGTCGTTTTTCTTAAAGATGTTTACATACAACACATTCTTTCCGACGGACAACTTATCGGCCACACGAACTATTTTGTATTTACCATCTCGATAAAATAGTATTACGTCATCAATATCAGAGCAATTCGAAACGAACTCATCTTTCTTCAACGATGTGCCGATAAAGCCTTCCTCTCTATTGATATAAAGTTTCTCGTTGGCTTCTGCTACTTTCGAAGCTTCAATGGTATCAAAATTGCGAAGCTCTGTAAGACGAGGATAATTCCTTCCATATTTCTCCAACAAATGCTTAAACCAATCGATAGTATATTCCACCATGTGGGCAAGATGATACTCAAGTTGTTCAATATCCGACTTGTAACGAGCAATGATCTCTTCTGCCTTGTCGGAATTGAACTTTAAGATACGTGCCATCTTTATCTCCATCAACCGAAGAATATCCTCTTTCGTGACTTCACGAATAAACAACGGATAAAAGGGAGTAAGGCGCTCATCTATATGTGCACAAGCTGCATCCATATCAGCAGATTGTTCAAACTTACGATCTTTATAGATGCGTTCTTCAATAAATATCTTTTCGAGCGAAGCAAAATGCAACTGCTCTTGAATTTCGTGTTTCTTTATTTCCAACTCATTACGTAACAGCACTAAACTATGATCTACACTATGTGTTAATAGTTTGCCTACGGTAAGAAATTTTGGCTTCTTATCGTCAATTACACAGCAGTTGGGTGAAATACTTACCTCGCAATCGGTAAAAGCATACAGCGCATCAATACTTTTATCGGAGCTTACTCCGGGAGCAAGATGCACTAATATTTCTACGTTTTGAGAAGTATTATCGTCTACCTTGCGAAGTTTTATTTTTCCTTTTTCGGCGGCTTTTAGGATACTTTCAATAAGCGTAGTAGTCGTTTTACCAAAAGGGACTTCGGTAATAGCCAAGGTTTTATTGTCGATCTTACTAATTTTAG